>JAUWEG010000178.1 GCA_030608385.1 Candidatus Heimdallarchaeota archaeon | reverse complement strand
AAAAAGAATAAAACAAATCGAAAGTAAAGACCTTACTTTCTCATCATTCTATTTTTTCTCAATTTCTATTTTAAAAACAAAATCTTTTGTTTCATGTAATTCTAAGATTGGTACTTTCATTCTCAGAGTTAATTCTAAATTACGAAAGTGTTTCTTACTCTCATATCCAATCTCTTTAGGTAGAGTGATTTTTACCTTTGAGTTTGTTTTTTCATTATTTATCTCAAGAATCACAGTATTTTTTGAACCTGATATGTTTTCTAGTATGAGATTCTCTTGTGAAAATACTGGTGCTATATAATCTCCCATATTAAATTTAGAGAGACTATAAAGAATGAACTCTTCTTTGACTATCCCTCTATTTTGAAAATTGTATCTAACGTCAATTTTGTTAGAATCGTTTGTGATTGTAAAAACTTTCTTCAGAACTGTGTCACTTGTTGCATAAGTACTTAAAGTGATTTCAACTCCATCGGTTAATTCTTTTCTACTAGCAACATAACCTTCGTTGAACAGATTATATTGGCCACTGTACTTCTTAGAAACTATATCAAACATTAATCCATAATTTGGTTCTTGGGTTACAGTGTTGACAATCAAATTAGGTGAGGGCGAAGAAGCTATAAACTCTCCGTTTTCAAGATTAGCAAGATTATTAATTATACCTCCTCTATTTAGAAAACTACAGAGAATTTTGTTATTGAAATAAACCATATCTCCACAAATAGGGTCAATATTATGAAAACCATTTTTGGTTATTTTATCTGTTTTGTAGGAGTTTGCTATAAATTCTGCTAAATTAATCTGATTTATACTATTCCACATATTCCTAAAGTCAAGAATATTTACTCCTTTAATTGGTTCATTAAATTGTGAAAAGTAGGTATTATGTAAATTTGTTAGAAGGTAATTCCAAGAATGTTTCAGTAGATTTTCAATTGCATTCTTTTGATCACTTTCAAGCAAGCTTGCAGCTTTTTCTATCTTTTTGATTCTGTTCAAATTCAATTTTACTATTCTGATTAGATTTTCACAACATGGAGAGATATCTATAGTTGGTATAGTTTCAGAAGATAATATCATTTCATAAGGTAATGAGTATTTCAATTCGATTTCTTTGATATCGAATTTTTCTATAACTTCTGATGGTCTAACAAAACTCATCGGTTGCTTGAGTAATTGTTTACTTTCAATGAAATAGTTGTCAAAATCAAAATCAGATCTAAAGGTCGGGAATTTTAGATCATTAAGATCAATAGTTAATATGCCGAATAGATCCATCCCTTCTTTATTCGATATTTCGTTCCCTTCTTGGATTGCTTCTGATAAACTGTCAATAATTCCTGAGCTGAGATATTGTTTATAAAACTCTGGAAAAAGTCTATAGACACTTCTCAAATTATATGATGGAAGAACATAAATGTCTTTATCTTTTATTTTAAAGACCTTGGAAAAACTGGGGTCTATATCTCCAATAGGTTTTTTGTTAATTGCTCGATCTAAAATACTCCAGTCTACTATTATATACTTATACGATTCGTCAACAAGGTGCTCTACATTTCGATCATCAAAAACACTGAAGGGCGAATAGAACCCCTTTATATATTTATCAGGATAAATGTTTTGTAGTTCTTTAGACGCATATTTGATTTGGTGTTCAAGAATCTCATTTTCAAAATCTAACGAAAAAGGAACATAATTCGAAAACATTGATGCTGACAGTTCTAATTGTTCTGCTAGACACAGTTTGGAAATATCTTTTATAATAGATTCATTCTCCCAGATTATTGATTGGAGAAAGAGCGTATTGAAGGAAATGGTTCCTTTAAATCGTGGTTCTCTTGCAAACCAATTTATAATCTGTTGATATCTGTCAACGTGATCTTTGGTAACTACGCCCCTAAAGCAAGACAGATTATAATGTGCAGACAAATAAACTGTCATCTAGACGTTAGTCTCACTGTTATTAAAATGTCTTTCTGTGAAACGTACATTCGTTTTAAATGGTGACAAACAAAAATATAAACCACCCATTGTCTATTTAAACACACGAACACATATTTAATCAAACACCTATAACATATTTGAGATTTGCAGTTAGGGGGCTTCTATCGTCCTTTATTTAGCTAGCTTTATATAATCTCATGTCCATGTTAAATTAGAGTGTCTGGAATGAGTGGAGAACGCTGCCCAAATTGTAACTCAGAGGAAATTATTGATGACTACACCCGTGGTGAGTCTATTTGCAGTAATTGTGGGTTAGTGCTCTCAAAAATAATTGATACAACTCCTGAATGGAGAGCATTTACAGGAGAAGAAAAAGCTGCTCGGAGTAGAACTGGTTCACCAATATCACCCTTAAAATCTGATTATGGTGTTTCATCTCAAATTAGTTTTGGTAACATGGATATCTTTGGTAAGAAACTAGATCCAAATGTTGTGGCAAAGATGAGAAGATTGAGATGGCTTAATAGAAGAGATTCTCGATCTCAAATCCGAAACCTGAGAATTGCTTTGAGAGAGTTGAAAAGAATAGTAAGTCAACTTGAGTTAAGTGATGAGATAGCAGAGGCATCAGCTACTACTTATAGAAAAGCTTTGAAAGCAGATTTAATTCGTGGAAGAAGCATTGAATCTATGGTTGCAGCTGCAATATACATAGCAGCTCGTCAATATAACAATCCAACCACACTAAAAGATATTGAAAAACATGTCAGAGCAGACAAGAAAGTTATAGCTCGATGTTTCAGACTATATGTTCAGGAATTAAACATTAAACCAACACCCATTGATCCTGCAGTTTTACTCACTAAGTTATGTAATGAACTTGAATTAACAACTGCTACACAGAATGAAGCTTTGAAAATTCTAGAAGAGAGTAAATCAAGAAGACTCGATATGGGTAAGAATCCATTAAGTGTAGCAGCAGCTGCAATATATATCGCAGGAATCAGAACTGGTGAAAGAAGAACTCAACAACAAGTTGCTAAAGTAGCAAAAACAACTCCAGTTACATTAAGAAATCGATTCCGAGAAATAGTAGACTCTTTAGAATTAGCTAATGTAATCGTAAAAAGAGGAGCTGCATCAGCACCTGTTTATGTTCGTGATCCATGGAAGTTCTAATACTTCTTTCTTTTTTTAGTATTACCCTAATGTTATTACTGTATTAATCTGGTTTTATTAAGTGTAAACTTCACATTAAGTGGGTTAAACTCTATGGGTATTAAGAAAAAAATTCTAAAAGATTCTAAAATTAAACCAGAAGATACTCAAGTCAATTCACAACCTCCTGGAGTGAAATTTTACTCTCTAATTGATATTGTTAAAACTGATCGTATTATGGATGAAGTTAAAGAAGGAAATTTAATTTTCCTAAATATAAATAGAATTTCAGCATGTCCTGAGAGGAAAAATGAATTTCTACAGTCTCTGAAGAAAACATCAGCTGAGCTTCATGCAACCTTAAAGATGGTATCCAGTGAAACACTGATGATTGCACCATCTACTGTTCCTGTTGAGATAAGATCTTTGTCCCCAACAGGATTAAGAAATATCAAATTTAACTCCAAGGAATAAAAAGAAAGGTGTCATATTAGATTCTTATTTAGTTTGAGTAATTTTCAATTCAATAATTTTATCCACATTTGATATTAAATCAGCTAATTTCTCTTTTTGTGGTCCTCCACCAATTGCTAGTTCACCTTTTCCTCCACCTGAACCACCAACTAATTCTGACAATTCCTTAATTATTGAAACAATATCTGCTTCTGAATTTTTACTCCTAGCTCCAACTAGAATTACTTTATCCTCATCTGAAGTAATCATAATACTTATTCCATTCTCAAAATTCTTGACTGCTTGAGTAGCTTGAATAATTAGCTCTTTCTGATTTCCTACAGTTTCTTGAACTAAAACATCAACATCATTGATTTTCTTAGTTTTTATTTGAGTAGGAGAAAATCGCAATTCAGCAATTTTTTGGTTTAGATTTTCAATTTCTTTCCTCTGTTCCTTCCATTCTTTAAAGAACCTATTTACAGTTTTAGGAAGTATTTTAGGTTCCACACTAAGAATATTTGAAGATTCTTTGAGAATATTTTCCTGTTTTTGAATATATTTCAGGGCAGGATTACCTGCAAGAATTTCCAGTCTCACTATTCCATCTTGGATTCTTTCACTACTAACAAGCTTAATGATTCCAATGTCACTAGTATTATCTAGATGTGTACCACCACATGCTTCTATATCCCATTGATTAATGGACACAATGTGAAGTGTTTTTCCTGGAACAACACCGCCTTGATAAATTTGGAAACCATAATTCCTTTCAGCTTCATCTCTATCTAAATCAGTTTTTGAAATTGATCGATTCTCAAATACTACTTGGTTAGCTAAATATTCTATCCTTTGCAATTCTTCTGCCTTTACAGAGTTGTAATGTGTTATATCTAATCGAGCTTTGTGTTCAGTTTTATCTGCACCTGCTTGCCAAACATGATCTCCTAGAATTTCTTTTGCTGCGGTATTTACAACGTGAACAGCTGTATGATGGCGCATAATGTCCATACGTCTTTTTCCATCAATTTCTCCTTTGACAGATTGACCTTTCTTGAGGTCACATTTTTCCTCTAGCTTATGAATGATTGTCGTTCCTTTTTTGAAAACGTCAGTGACATGAAATT
>JAUWEG010000033.1 GCA_030608385.1 Candidatus Heimdallarchaeota archaeon | reverse complement strand
TATTTCCTTGATAATGAAAGATATTTCTGCAATCAATAGATATGTCAGCGATGTAAGTGAGGAATACAAAAACCTTGATGTAGTTATTTTGAGAGATATGATATTCCATGGAATCATGGGCCTCGAAGAACTTCATATCGATGATGATATTTTCTATGAAAGATGGTGGAACGAAGCTGTTGAGGAGGTCGATAAAGGTACTTACAAAGTAGTTTTTATTCTTAATCCAACTAGTGCTGATGAAGTTCTAAAAGTTTCTAAGAACCATGAAAGAATGCCTCAAAAAGCGACAGACTTCTATCCTAAGATGATAAGCGGTTTTACAATGTTAAGTTTAGAAGAAGGAGAAAAAATACTTTAGATCCTTCTCCCTAACTATTTTTTATCTATCTTCCCCTTTCTGCTTCAATAAGACCTACAATTTCTCCAACAGTGTTAAATTCCGTGAAAACTTTTTTAGGTAATTTAATGTCGAATTCATCTTCGATTCTTTTACCAAGTTCTTTTAAATCATTTTTACTGAGTTTTAAGTCATCTTGAAAGTAAGTATTTATTGTAACAACATGACTCCGAACATCTGCCACTTCAGCGATTATTAGTCTTAAACGTGTTAATACTCTCGAATACATTTTCATTCCTCTTACATTACTTTATCGTAGAACATCTTAAACGGATCCTCAATGGTATCAGATTTTCTTATGGCGATTACCATCTTAT
Source organism: Candidatus Heimdallarchaeota archaeon (assembly GCA_030608385.1). GTDB lineage: Archaea > Asgardarchaeota > Heimdallarchaeia > Heimdallarchaeales > Heimdallarchaeaceae > UBA460. The sequence goes on along the minus strand of JAUWEG010000033.1, from coordinate 20,231 downwards.
TAATCCCCAGATCTTCATACTCCTTTATTTTCTCTTTGATATCTTCAGGATATCCTATAAATTGATTTTTCAACACTTCTTTTCGGGATGGTTTTGCATCTTCTTTTGCCCTTTCAATAATGGTTTTTACAAGATTGTCAATTTCTTCTTGACTGCTAACTAGATTTACTCCACCGAAGTATGAGATTTCAAATTCTTCATGAGCTCTGTTAAATTTCTCCAAGTGTTTGTGAATATTTTTAATTGTCTTAGGTAAATCATCCTTTTTAACATATGGTAGATTTATTCCATCTGCTTCCCTACAAGCAATTTCGGTCATTCTTTTACCAGTAGTGCCTAAAACAATCTGTGGATAAGGTTTTTGGATTGGTTTTGGATAATTTCTATTATTTTCTAATTTCCAGAAATTTCCTTCAAAATTTGTAGAATCTTCAGTGAACAATTTTTTATAGATAGCTAGAGATTCTTCCAACTCATCAACTCTTTGTTTTCCATTTGGAAAAGGATATCCATATGCTTTGTATTCTTCTTCATACCAACCAGCCCCTAACCATAGAAGAGCTCTTCCATCTGAAATATGATCTAGAGTACTAATCATCTTAGCTAAATATGCTGGATTTCGGAAGGAATTACAAAGAACAATATGACCCAATTTTATTTTTTTAGTTTCAATTGCTAAAGAGCTCATTAACATTAGAGCTTCTAAATATGATTCTTTTTTCTCTTGCTTTTCATCAAAACCAATTAAGTGGTCGTTAACATGAGCAGATTCAAAACCAAATTCTTCTGCTCGAATAGTTAAATCCCTTATCTCAGGATACGTGTGAACTGTTCGAACATAGTAACCAAACTTCATGAATATTCCTAATATTAAGAATATTTAACATTTGCTTGTGTTGTGATTTCTTCGAAAATATGCTTCATTTATTTTAAGAATCTACTAAAAGGAAACGATAAATTCTGTTCGAACATACTATTTTTATAGTTGAATAAATCGGATGTATTCCAGCAAAAAAATCTCAAACTATCTATTTTCAAGCTCGCTTTGGTTGTTTGCTTGTTAATATTCGAAACAGATTTTTGTGCTATCAAGAATAACAAGTTTGAAGTGAAAAAAATTGAGTGAAGAAATCAAATTCATTAAAATAAACGAACTGTCTCCAAATATCAGAGATATAAATCTTGTCGCAAAAATAGTAGAATTAGGTGAAGTTCGTGAAGTAACCAGTAGAAATTCTGGGGAACAACATCAAGTCATGGATATTCTCATTGGTGATGATTCAGGTGTTGTTTATTTCTCAGCTTGGAATGAACAAATTGAAGAAATAAAAAATGAAGAAACATACCAGTTTCGTTCAGCAAAAACCATTCTTTTCCAAAAGAATATCAGACTATCCTTGGGGAAACAAGGTACAATTGAAGATTCAGAAGAAAAAATTGAAGCTGTAGAAGAAACTAATAATATATCTGCTGAAGAACATGATATTCCACGAAGATGGGATAGACCACAAGGTGGAAACAGAAGATATTAACGATAAAGAAATCAAACAATTCTTTCTTTCCTTATTTTTCAAATTTTTAGCAAATAAAGCAATATAATATTTGATGCATTTTCTAGGTGATGTCAATAGGATATATAGTTAAAGAACCCAAAGTAAATGAAAAAGAAATAGAGGATTTTTCTACTTTAGTAACAATTAGATTTGGAGCTCTAGAAATTGTCTTAATTCTTCAGAGAATTCTTTATGTGTTTGTTCATTTATTGCTTTTAAATTTCCCCATTCCAATATCTTTTTGTTTATGAAATCTTCCGCTGCATTTCTTTTTTCAAAAATGAAATAATGTTCTCTTGGAAAGAAGATCAAAATCATACAAGGTTGCATTCCTTTCAATCTAGGGTCATTGGCATTATCATCTTTAATTCTGAAGAGATAAGTTTCCATAAGATAATCAGTTTTATCCAAAACAGGAAATGGTCCAAACAACCCAACTTGTTCTTCAAACCCCTGAATTACACCACTAAAAATGTACACAGTTAGTTTGATTATAATTTCTTCTAAGTTTTCACTCTTAGCAAAATCAAGATTATCTGTTGAGATGATCTCACCTCCTAAATCACCAAATTTTACTATGGAACTCTGAACAGATTTTAAGATTTCTTCAACTGAAGAATTGGCTAGAATTTTAGCTTTATCCAACAGCGATACATTAGTGATGATTTCAACAAACTTATCAATTTCGTTATTTTCATTAAAAATTGGAATAAACTGTATCTCTAGAAATAAATCTTCTCCCTTACTATCTTTTGTTTTGCGAAAAACTTTATGAGATTTATTATCTTTAAATCCCAAGGTTGCTGGGCAATCTGGACAAGGTTCATCCCCTCTACCCTCTAAGTAATACCATCTATTAAAGCAACTTTTTCGAATGTAGGAACCAACTAAATCTTTTACTGTTTCATTCTCATATATTATCTCTCGATCTAGTGTTTGTACTGAAATACCAAAAGGTAGATGATCAAGAACCCACAGATAATCCACTTTTGCAGATGTTTTAGAAACATCCTTGTTTGAACCCTTAGATGTCATACTTGTACAGAATCACTAGATGAGCTTATAAAATTTGACTTCTTTCAAAACGTAGTAAAGTTTTTCTCAAGAGTTGAAGCTTCAAAAATTACCCTTATTGTTATCTATTTTTCAATAAGTTTAAAATAGTTCATCAGTCTTTTAGAATGAAATTCATGGTTGAATTAAGAGAAAAAGAGAATGGAGCAACACCTAGGTTAGAATATTTTAGAAACAAACTTAGCAAAGAATTTTTCATAATATCCATTTTCTCAATTGTTATCTTAGTTACAGCCATTCTAATTAAAATCAACATATCTGATTGGATATACAGCAATGTTGGATCAAATTTTAATTACACATTAGTTGAACCAATCAATGGAAGATCAACTTGGTATTTTGAAATATACGTTGATGCTGATTATTACTATGAATCTTATTTAGATGCTTTTCGCAGTGGATGGAACCCATATAAACGTTATACTAATGAGCTTGATTTCTATGTGTATGGACCTGTATTTATCTATGGTCTGTATTTTACATCGCTTCTTGTTCAGTTATTCAACCCTGGTATGCCAAATAATATCCTTATTGAAGAATCAGTCAAATGGACAGCAATCAATTTTGATGCATTATCAGCTGTAATGGTATATTTGATTATTATAAACTTCAAATTTATGAGAGATAGAAAAATCTACAAACATGTGCTTGGATTAATTGGTACATTTGCGTTTATTTTCATGCCGTTCAATTTATTTTACATAGACGCTTATTATCTTAATATACCTCAAATGACGTTTTTCACTCTTGTTACATTCTTTCTAATAATGAAGAAGAAATATAGATTATCTGCATATTCTCTCACTTTAGCTTGGTTAACGAAACAAATGCCACTTTTCCTTGTAATTCCTATATTTTCAATGATATGGAAAGAACATAATCTTAAAACAGCTGTAAGAAGGTTTTTACGGCCATTCCTGTTATCTACTCTACTTCTTTCAGTTCCATGGATTTTCATTACGCCTATATTGTATATAGGAAGAATATTAGCCGCTGGAAGGTCTCTATGGTATGTAACTTTGGATTCAGTTGGAAATGGGCATGGTACAACTCTAGCTCATTCATTTCTTTACTGGGGAGCTGAAGATTTAGCTAATTTCTATGTTCAAATTAACACGTTTATGATTCCATTCATAGTTTTCTATGGTTTTGCACTTTTTATAGGTCATTTCAATGGAAAGAAACTTGCAGATAATGAAAAAGTATTTACTTATTATATTACCTGGGTTGTTTTAATTTCACATACATTCATCTCTAGGGGATTGTTTAAATATTACAATGCTTTCTACACTCCTTTCTTCATACTCTCGATAATTGCTATTGCAAATTCTATTACAAACAAAGTTGAAAATTATATCGGAAATAGGAAAAGCGAAAAAATATCGTCAGAATATGATGATGGGAATTCTAGAGATTTTTGGAATTTTGGAATAAAGGCAATTGAAATTCTAAGTATTCTGCTTCTTACACTTGGAATATATTACTATAGCTGGATCATTATGACATCTATTCGTTTTCTACATCCTTTCTTCTTATTCCTCTTGACGTTTGGTATTTCTTTTCTTATTCCTTGGGGATATTATAGGGAACTTGGTACTAAAAACAAATACAGAGAATTAATACAAGATTTCAAGGATTTCTTCAAACCGAAATTTACTTCTATTTTATTTATGTTAATTGGAGTTACTGGAGTGATAATACAGTTTTCTGTTTTATATTTACATCTCTTCATATTAGCTTCAGGAGAACCGATCATACTAATGATATGTATCCTCAATATAGCAGCAATGATTATTGGATTTGCCGCAATTATAATGTCTATGTTTGGAATTCATAAGGTCTTATGGAGTATATGTGCGTTTTGTGTTCTTGCATTTACGTTAGTATATCCTATTATTACAGTTAGTTTATCAGGTGTTTTTCCATACATATCTGAGGTATATTTCATGTTAGCAATGAAAGATTTCATAGGATTCTGGTTAGCTGTAAGTGGTAGTTTATTTTCATTTCTGTTTGGTTTACTTCTTCCTAAAAAATATAACGTAATTCATGAAGCTAATTTGTTAATAACTAAAGAAGGAAAAGCAATCAAGAAACGAAAATACTAATCATCGTTCAATTAAATTTCCTTCATTATCAAAAAATCTGTTTTTTCTAAAACTTGCAGTCATAAATTTCCAAAAGACTTTAACTGAATTTGCGAAATTTATGTTTTTGTTACTTTTGTTAAATTTCCTCATTTTTCTAACTAAGTACTTTGCAACCTTATCAGGTCTTTCAGCTAAAATATTAAAAATTGAAACCGCTTCTTTAGGAACATTTAATGTTATAAAATCAGTAATAACTATTCCTGGACTCAGATAGTTGATAATGACATTAGTCTCTTTAAGTTCCCGAGATAATGACTTTGTTAACTGAGGTATAGCTGCTTTTGTAGCTCCATAGACTGCTAGATTAGGTGAAGCCATACCGTTTGCTCCCATACCTGCTAAATTGAAAACTTTACCATGTCCTTGTTTTACCATATATTCTATAGCTGCTGTGCAACCATTAAATGTTCCAAACAAATTAGTCTGTATAACATGCTCAATTGCTTCATTTTTCCAATCAGTTAGTTTACCATAAAAAGATCCATTTATTCCAGCATTGTTAATCCAGATGTCAATACCAGATATCTTTGCATTACTAAATTGTGCAAGAGCTTTAACATCCTCGATTTTAGTAACATCACAAACAGTTCCATAAACCTCAGTTTCGGGATTGAAACTCTTTATCTTATTTACAGCAATGTCAACAGCTTCTTGTTTTCTTGAAGATATGATTATCTGATCTCCATGTTCAGCAAATGTTTTAGCCAATGCAAAACCTATGCCCCTTGAGCTACCGGTAATAACTATTTTCATAAGAAAAAACAAGATAAATTCTTTTTAATGGTTTTTACAGTTACACTTTTGGTTTGAATGTAAAGTTATTTTTGTAATGGACTCAAAAATAAGCTTCTTATAGAAATACCATCGCTTAAAAGCGTAAAATCAAAAGGAATTTTCCCCCCCGATAAAAGAGGTTAGCTCCATGTATTTTTCGGGGATTACTTCATGTTATAAGAAGAACCCACCTTTTTAGAAACTATGCATGTTAATGTAGTTACTTATGTAAGGGTTAGTACTTCTGATCAAGAATCTGGTAGAGACACACAGTACGATGTAATAGACAAGAAAATCAACACTGTTGGATATAGACATGTCCTTGAGACATTCGTCGATGAAGACGTTTCTGGGGACAGCCATGTTCAAGAAAGACCTGGTTTTAAGAAGATGTTGGAATTTATCCAAATGCATAATTCGCAGAGACCTGAAGATCCCGTCAAAGAAGTTTGGGTTCAAACACGTGACAGGATTTCTAGAGAAGTAGATATGTTAGGATATGCTTCTGTGCTCTTACGAAGCAAAGGAGTAGAAATTCGAGCAACTGAAGAATCTGATGAAATGCTTGTTACAAGAATTTACGATCTTCTAGGAGAAGAAGAGCTTAAGAAATATAGACAGAAAAGGATGTACGGTATCAAAAGAAGAATCCAAGATGAAAAAATTATGTCTCGTCCTCCTTTAGGGTACAAAATAGAAAATGGTAAGCTGTTAATTGACGAAGAAATGCGACCTAAATTGGTTAAGATTTTCCAGATGTTTGAAGACAATGTCACAATGTCTACTATAAGCAACAAATATGACATTCCACGAAGTACTTTAGCTTATCTAAGAAAAAATCCTATTTATCGAACTGGTGAATACTTCTGGAAAGGAAGAGTTGTTTATCAAGTTGAACCAGTGATAAAAGAAGGAGACGTAGAAGTCAGAGATGAAGACGACTTCTATAGTTAATTGTCTTTTTTTTTATTTTTAACGATTGCTAATTTATTTAATAGAAATCACTGCGTAAAATTTATAAATTTGAAATCGTAAGCTACTGTCTATGTACTTCGAATATTTGTATCCTGAACTTCATCAACAACTTTCTGGAAAACTTTCAAAGGATGTGAAGAAAGGAACTAAATTACTCAAGAAAGCGGAAAAAAATCAGAATCCATCAGAGATTCTACAAGCAAATCTCTTTTTGGGTTTAATCGCAAGTGAACAACGGCAATATGAATCAGCTATTTCTAAAATAGAATCAGCTTTAGGGGGCTTAGAAGAAAATCTCTCAACAGATGAATTGGTGCTATCCCATACTCTTTTAGGAACAATTCACGGTTTCTTTGCAAAAAACGAAGATGCTGAAAAAAGTTTCAAAAAAGCTTTAAAGCTATCAGAAAAATCTGAAAACAAACCTCTTTTAAGCTTATTAAAAGTAAACTTTGGGCTTATGTACATCAATTTAAAAGATGTAGGTAAAGCTGAAAAGATGATCAATTCTTCGTTGGAACTAGCACAAAAAACAGGTATAGAACTCATTATAGCTCGTTCTAACTTTGTATTAGCTTTACATAATTATGAGAAAGGAGATAATGAACAAGTTATCAAAATTTTGGACACTATCCTACCTATATATGAGGAAAACAAGGAAAAAATAGGCCAAATAAAATCGTTGAGATTGAAATCTATTGCTACTCATAAAATGAGACAAAGCGATTCAGCATATAGTTTAATTGACAAATCCATTAAATTAGCAAGTTCAAAAAAATATCCAAATTATCGATTTGAATTAGCTTGGTCTAATAATTTTGCAGCTGATATTCATCTGAAAGATAAAAAACTACTTTCAGCTGAACAATATATCAATAAGGCTAAAAAAATATTTATGGAAGAATCATTACAATTAGGTTTAGCAGATACACTTGTTATTAATGCTAAAATACATGTTGCTGCCAATCGTCTTGCTGAAGCTGAACCATTGATAAGTGATGCTCTGTCTATTTTCAATGAAGCAAAGATCGATCTTGAAATAGGCGATATTTTTGAAGAAATTGGATTTTCTCTCTATGACTCAAATATGAAAAAAGCTGAGGAATATTTAAACAGAGCCTCTGAATCATTTAAAAAATCAGCAGAAAAGGATTCCTTACCAAAGTTCTTGTATCGAAAAGGATTATTTCTCTTCGGAAGACAAGATTTTGATAATTCACTGGATGATGTGAAAGAAGCTAGTGAATTATTCAAGAAACTTGGAAATGATAAATTCTTCGCATTTTCAATAAAGTTACAAAGTAAGTGTTTTTCTGCAAAAGAAGATGATGAGACTGCGGAAAAACTTCTGAAAGAAGCTTTAGCAACTTTTGAGAAAATCGATGAAAAAACAAATTCTGCTATAACATTAAAGGATTTAGCAGAACACAAAATAAAAATTAATCAAGATAAAGAAGGAATTGATTACTACAAAAAAGCATTAAAAATATTTGAAGAGCTCAATAATGATTCAGAGCAATTAGCAATTAAATGTAATCTAGTAAAACTTCTGAAGAAAAATGGCAAAGACAAGGAAGCAACAGGACTATTTGAGTCTATTGCTGATTTGGCACAAAAAACTGATACTTCGAGGGTTGAAGATTATTTAGCTGATATCTATAAAGAATACGGAGATATCCTCTTAGAAAACGGTGAAACAAATAAAGCAAGATTGAATTTTGAAAGAGGACGTAAGCTATTTGATAAACTGTCAGATAAACAAGGTTCAGCTAATTTAAATGTCAGATTAGCCATGACATTCTTCAAAGACAATAATAAGGAAGAAGCTGTAGTTTACTTAAAAGATGCTTTCTCTCAAGAATTGATATTCAATGTTTCTTCAAACTATACAGAGATGTATAATGGTATGATTGAATATCTAAAAGAAAAAGAAAAGGAACCTGAAATAATAGCTCATCTATACTACAACTCTGGTCTAATTTTTGAGAATGAAAAGAAAGTGAAAGAAGCTATTGAAAGTTATCAAATTGGAACACTGTTATATGTAGCTCTCAATAACAACGAGAAGATCATTGAATGTTCAAACAAGATATTGGATTTAATTAAACCTGGTGAAGATCTAGAAGCAGAAGCAAGAGCTAATTTTATGCTTGGATCCGTATTACTGAAATTAGGTTCACAAAAAGTTGATGAATCAATAGAGAAAATAGAGTTAGCTAAAGAAAAATATGAGAAATTAGAAGACAATAAGAGTGTTGGTAGATGTTATCACATTATAGGCAATGCCAATATGATTAAAGGGTCATTAGAAGAAGGAGCTAAAAACTATTTTGCTGCAATTGAAATCTTTGAAAAAGAAGAAGATGTTGAATCAGCTTTGGATACATATGATGCATTAGTTGATTTTCATTTCGCAAGAGCAAAATTCCCAGAAGCATCTGGTTTTCTAGACACTCAAATAAATCATGCTTTTAAGTTACCAGATGGAGAACAAAAGCAAAATATTTTGAGAAAATGCTATGCTAAACAAGTAGCCTTAAACATTGCTATGAATAACTATTCTAATGCCATTGGATTAATTAATCATATATTGGAACGCCATATATTTAGTGATCCTGCCACATTAGAAAGATTGTACGTGGAATCATTCTGTTTACATCATTTAGAAGGTAATGATAAGGTAACATGGCAGATGTTGAAAAATAATCCAAAACCTACTCAACCTAATCACCTTTTCTACTTTAGTCTAGGACAACTTTATAGCATGTTCTATAATAGAATAGGTCAATTATCCATTTATTATCATTATTCAGGTGACATCTATTTCAACAATAGAAAATGGCTTCAAGCACAAACTGCCTATATAAAATCTGGTAAACTTCGTTGTAGTGAGGTTGAATGGCTGTTTGAAACATCAAAAACAGAATTTGAAGCAATAAAAAGAATTCTGCAGTCCAAAATAAATAATGCATTTGTAAAACATCAAACAAGTATGTCTCATAGATCTTACTCAAGTGGTGTTAGTAAGTTGCCTTGTTTAAGATGTTTAAGTAAAGGTTCAATAGAAGTAACACTCCCCTCTGGAACTCAAACAGACAGATGTCGTCTTTGTGGAGGATCTGGTTTGAATATACAAAGTTGATAACATTCCTCCATTCTTTTTTTCTTTTATTTTATGAAGTTCTTAAAGCTAGAATCAACTATTATTTTATCTCCCCCAGTTTATTACAATAATTAATCTTCGACTTCCACAAAAAATTTTTAATTTATAGCTGTTTATATTATAATTGAAGGAAGTTACTAATGGGTAAACTGAGCAAAAATCTGACATTAACAATTCTTTTCTGTGTATTAATATCAGCACCTAAATTAGTTGAATCAAAAGAATGTTTAGATAAAAATGATGTTAATAGTTTATTAGATATTATAGAATCAGAATCTCCTAAATTTATGGAATCAGAATCTCCTGAATTGATTTCGATATATAATGATCAAAATTTCACCGATTATGGTTTATCTGGAACAGGTACTATTGCAGATCCATATATCATTGAAAATATTACAACCTATGATTTTGATTATTATAATACTATTGTAGTTAGAAATACTTCAAAGCATTTTGTTATACGAAATTGTACGATACATGCAGGTAGTTCAGGTATTTTAATAGTAGATGTTGCTGATAATACAACTACCATTACTAACAATACCCGTTATATTTATCCACCTGCTCTAGGTACTGTAGGTATTAACGTTATAAATTCCAATGGAGCATTGATAACTAATAACTTCTGTACTCGAGAACAACCAACCATAACTTATGAAGAAACGACATTTGGGATAAGAATATGTAATGCCAATTATTGCGTAATTGCAAATAACACAATGGAAAAGCAAGATATGAGTGGAATTCTTTCTGAATCCAACGAAAATAGCTTGATCTCTGGAAATAATTGCTCATTTAATCGTGTTGGCTTGAGTCTTTGGAATACTGTCAACAACTCCGTGGTCAATAATACATGTGAAAAGAATGTTGGGGGAATGACTATTTGGGAGTCAAATGCCTATGTCAATAATAATTATATTAGTTCCAATGAAAGAGATGGAATTTGGATAGGTAATAGTAAAGATGCATTTATTGTAAATAACACCATCGAATATAGTGGAACTTACGGTATAAACTCAAAAGACTCTGATAGATGTAAGTATACATATAATTTAATTAAGAATAACACTGGATATGGTGTTTTTCTAGATTTAGAATCTAGGTACAATTTTGTTCATCATAATATGTTTGAATATAACCATATTGCTGGTACATCACAAGCATATGATTCTGGCTATAATAACACATGGCATGATACTGAAACAAAAAAAGGCAATTTTTGGTCTGATTTGGGTCAAAATAGTACTTATCATATCAATGGAAAAGCAGAAAACAATGATCTTTATCCTCTAAATGAGAATCTAGAAAGAATTACAAAAACAAATTTTCATTTTCCATCTTTATTTTTCTTTATTTTTGTAATTAATCTTGTTCGTCTATTAAGAACTAGAAAGAAGCAAGAGTTTGCTTAAGTAATTAGTTCTTCTGAAGATTCTTTTTTTTTCTTAATTTTGTTTTTCTATTTTCACAAAAATCTTATAAGTCTTCAAGGATTGTTGTCTAGTTGAAAGAGCATGATGGGGAGTTTGAAGAAATTTACAGTAATTAGCTTTTCTTTTATGTTGCTCTTTTCATTCATTTTTCCTGTTGAATCAGCAAATTCTAATTTTCTTTATGGTGATATGGACATTTCTGAATCAGGAGTGTTTATTAATATTGCAAGTGATCAAGATTTCATTAACTATAGTTTTTCAGGCTCAGGAACTACTTTAGATCCATATTTAATTGAAAACTATGTAATTGACTCATTTGATTATGGTGTAGGAATACATGTTGAGGATACTACAAAACACTTTGTTATTAGAAACTGTTCAATTAAAGCCTTATGGACATGTATCTTTGTTCGTGATGTGGCAGATAATACTGTAACTATAACCAATAATAGTTTCAATACAATTTATTCACACCAATTATCTAGTAGAGGTTTAGATTTAAGAAGAACTAATGGTGCTTCAATAACAAATAATCTTTGTTTATATGAGTCTGTCAGTCATTTGGATGAATATGGCGATTTTGGTATTTATTTGGAATATACCAATAATACGTTAGTTGAGAATAATATCTGTTTGAATCAAAGTGATAGTGGAATTTTTTCCATTGGAAGTGAAAATAACACTTTTTCTAACAACAGCTGTTCCTTCAATTTCTGGGGTTTAATGATAGTGGATGCTAGAAATGCTCTTATAGAAAAAAATGTCATTACTAATAATATTCAAGGATTTGAGATAATATATGCTGATGCAGTAATAAAGAAGAATTCATTTGGATATAACGAAAGAGATGGAATGATGACATCTAGTGTATTTGATTCAGAAATCATCTCAAATACAATTGGTTTTAATGGTTGGTATGGAATCAGATCTTGGGATACGCACAGAAGTAAATTTACCTACAATCTAATTAGAAACAATACAGGATATGGGGTTGCATTAGATGTTGACTCGAGATTCAATACTGTTCATCACAACTACTTCATTCATAATCATATAGAAGGAACATCACAAGCTTACGATTCAGGAAGAGATAACTCCTGGCATGATACTGAAACAAAAAAAGGCAATTTTTGGTCTGATTTGGATCAAAATAGTACTTATCATATCAATGGAAAAGCAGAAAACAATGATCTTTATCCTCTAAATGAGAATCTAGAAAAAATTACAAAAACAAATCTTCATTTTCCAAGTTTATTTTTCTTTATTTTTGTAATTAGTCTGAATAAATTAAGAAGAAAATCAAAGAAAAAATGAGTTGAAAGCTATTTCACATAATTAGTTCAATGAATACTTTCCTGTAAAGCGTTCATATACACCTGGTAGTTTACCCATTTCTTGCAGATGAAGTAACCAAGCATGAGCCTCAGTTTCAACTTGAGGTTCCATTGCAGATCTATCGCCTCCACCTGTGCCCATTTGCATTTGGAAAGGACCCCAAGGACCTATCCCCTGCATGAAACTTGCTTCAGCTAAAACAACAGCTGCAAGATCTTTTAGATAAATCTCATCAGATACATTGACTAAACAGCGAGTAAAAGCTCTAACTAGCCAAGTAACATAGTTGTCAATCCAGTTTCCCATCATCCTTTTAGCCATATTCAGAGCCATTTTTCCCATTGGAAAGTTGGTTTTATAGTTATCAAGATCAAATCTGCTTAAAGCAAAAGGAATGAGTATTTTTTCTAACTCTTCAACTTCGTGTTCACTCATGAAATTAAATTAGAGTTTCTTACTTATATATTATTCCACTAATTTAAAACCACAGCATGAATGAGCATGGCATTACTGGGAACAAATCTTTATGTTTCCATTCTTCAGGAATTCTTTTTCCAGTGTGCTCTAGAAGATTTTCAACTTTAGAATAACCAATAAGAATTTGAGAGAGCTGATTAATTGATAATTCCAGAATTTTCTCTTTGTCAATATTTTGACCTTCTATTTTCGATGCTTCACATTTACCATCTTTGATTTGTAAATTCCAAATGCCACTATTTTCTGGAAGAACATTGTCCTCGACTTGACAGTATAGTTTTTCATTTAATGCTGGGAAATAGTCTAGTTGTTCGAAAGATTTCTTAACATCTAAAATTCTAAACATTGCTGGCCATTGACTAAATTTGTGAGTATCTTTTAAACCATCTAAATAACCTTCAACTTCCTCTTGAACTGGGAGAGTTAGTGAAATTTGATTTATGTCTGCTTCAAAATTTCTTAAGAAAGCAAAAAGATTATGCTTAGCATTTATGTCTACATAAGCAAAATCCATTATTTGCATGTTGTGTTCCCATTCTTTAGCTTTTCTGAATTTTAAGGAAATATAAGCAATAGGTTTTTCGTCTCGCTCCATGAGATAAATATTGAAATAACCTTGTAGTTCTCCTCTGAGTAACCAAGCATCAACATCTCCTATGACTCTAGTATATTTGTTTAGTGCATTTTTAGCTACTTGAATCAAAGGAGAGAAATCCTTCTTATCAGTTATTTCACTTATTTTAATATTATCTTCAAGCTTAAAGCTTGATTTAATTTCACTTGGTTTGAAATTGTAATGGATAGCTTTTTCAGCATTTTCAAAACCAAATTTCTGATAGAAACCATGATCAAAAGGCCAAAGAGCTGCAACTGGATAACCTTGATTCCTCTTATCTATAATCAGTTTGTTCATTAGATCCTTAACATAACCTTTTCTTCTTTGTACTGGGTGAGTCATAACATAAGCAATTCCAGCACAGTCAAACAATTTTTCTCTTATGAACATCTTAAATTTATATGAACCAGCGGCTCCCAACAGTGTATTTTCTTCAAAAGCACCAATCATTTCCAACTCTTGAATTCCTGCAAAGAATTTTTCCATTTCTTTGGTTGGTTCATGGAAGCATAATGCAGCTAACTTGACAGCCTGGTTAATATCTTCTTTATCCTTGAACTCTCTAATCATCATAGTTCTGACAAACTTCATGAGAAGTGCTATTTCAATCTAATGATTAATAACAGAAATAAAGTAAGAGAGAAGTTAAAGCCTTCTCTTGAAATAATCTACAAAAAGTTTGAAGGTTCTAATCCGCATATTTATATCAGAAAAAGCTCCATGCCCTTCGTCAGTAAACTCGATATATTCGTAAGTTTTTTCTCCTTCTGTTCCTTCTTTCCAACCCATTTCAATTAATTTATCTCTAAATTGCCTGCTCTCTTCAACAGGACATCGAGGATCATTAACTCCATGTATCATCTGAATGGGTTTTTCGATATTGTCTATAAAAGTCATAGCCGATGCATTTTTCCAGACCTCTTTGTTTTCTTCATAGGTTCCAAGATGTTGCACTAGGAAGTATTGGAAGTGTGGTTTTGATTTATCATACATTGTTTTCAGATCTGATATACCTATCCAAGCTGAACCTGTTTTCCAACCTTCATCTGCATACTTGGTTAGCTGAATGAAAGTCATATATCCACCGTATGAACCTCCAAAGACACCTATTCTATCTGGATCTACATAGTCTAAGGTTTCAAGATATTTCTTCGCATAAACTACGTCTTTACCATCTCCACCTCCCCAATCCTTTAGATTCAGTTCCATGAATTCTTTTCCATAACCAGTACTACCTCTGATATTAGGATTCAAGATAACAAAACCTTCATGAGCAAAAACTTGTGAAAACATGTCAAACATTTGGAAATATTGTCCAGTTGGTCCACCATGAACATTAACTAATGCTGGGTACTTCTTCCCTGATTCTAGTTTTGGAGTATAGAGGGTTGCTGCTATTTCTTTACCATCAAAAGTAGGATACTTGATATACCGTTGTTTGTAAAAATCCTCTTTAGTTAAATTTGTTTGAGGATGAATAATAATTTCTTCCTTGTCATTTTCTAGGTCATATCTAGATAGAACCATAGGTGTTTCTGAGTCAGTTCTGATATAGATCAAATACTTATCTTCTAGAAGGAAACTTGTATAATATGTAAGCCCTTTGAAATTTAGCTCCTTAGATTCTTTTGTAGAAATATCATATAAAATAGGTTTAATCTCAGCTTCAAAATTCCTAAGAACAATCAGTTTCTTATTATCTTGAGTAAAAAGAACAGGTGTTTCATCAAATTTACCATCCCCTAGCCAGACTACTTCATCTGTTTCCAAATTATAATATCCTGATCTAGAAAGACCTGAATGATCACTTGCAACAGCTATATATTTGCCATCAGAAGACACTCGATTGAACCAATCATTAGATTCTTCAGATACACTAAACAATTTCTTTATTTCACTACCATCTTCTTTGATAGCCCATAAGTCAGTATTCTTGATATTGTAAGTCTCATTATAATTGAAGTAAATCCATCCATTATCGCTCCACTCAGCTTTTCCCCATACAGGTTTATCAAACGCAGTTAGTTGTTGAACCACTTTTGTTTCCAAATCCATAATAAACAAGTTTAACTGATCATGTCGGTTAGACGAGAAAAGTAGTTTTTTACCATCTGGACTCACATCCATTGGATATTCTTGAGCTTTCGGAGTATCAGTTAGCTGTTTGCTTTCCTTTGTTTCAGTATTGAAGAGATAGATATTATGCTGTTCATCACCATCTATATCTCTGGTGTAAGTAATGTGAATGTCATCTTTCAGCCAGATAAAACCGGCTCTGATCGCTTTAGGCAACTCACCATCAGTAATTTGCTCATATTCCATAGTATCTGCATCTAAAATGTAAAATTCTTGATGTTTAGTCTTGTTCCAATAGAACCCAATTTTATCTTTTTTATGATTAGGTGTAATAAAGGAAAATGATGGAATAGAAGCAAGTTTCTCCAAAGTAATTTCTTTAGCCATTATATTCAATCAGAATGAACAACAATAAATAAAAAGTATTTCTAAATAACAATCTTTCTCAATAGAAAATAGGAAACCTCCTTAGAGTGTCGAATAAAGTTTTTAAAGAAGCTTTGGAAGAGATTTAGACATGGTACCTCCAACAATAGATGTACTTTGGGCAGCAGGCATAGGTTATCTTTTAGGTTCAATTCCAATAGCTTGGATTATAGTTAAACTTTGGTTAAGAATCGATATACGTACAGTTGGTTCCAAAAATGTAGGTGGACGAAACGTTATTCGAGCTTTTCAAGCTGAAGGAAAACCAAAAGGTTTAGCTTATACTGTTGGTATAATTGAAGCGATACTTGATATGTTAAAGGGTTTCTTTGCTATGTGGTTAACTATATACATCTCATTCGCATTTGGTAATAGTGATCTTTGGGTGGTCGCTTTTGCTGGTCCTGCAGCAATTCTAGGTCATAATTGGACCATTTGGCTTTGGGGTCCAGGCGGAAAAGGTGTTGCATCTACCTTGGGTTCTATGATATTCTTTAATCCAATATTCTTACCAATTTGGTTGGTGCTTTACTTCATATTGGGATCAGCTATCATGTATAGTGCGATAACATATTTAGTCAGTTTTGTCGTTATGGGTGTAATCTTCATCTTCTGGGGAACATACATTTGGACTTGGGTTTCGCCAGCAACAGGTATTGCGGATTTGAATAATCCAGCTATAACTGGTACTTTCGGTTGGGTTGCATTCGCCACAATGTTAGCTATTACTTTAGTTGTTCTTTCAAGACAAGGAGAAAACTTCAGAAAAATCAAGACTGGTGAAGCTAAAAAGATGAAACTCTGGAAAATTTTCCAAGGAAAAGCTGATGAAGCACTAAAATAGCTATTCCCTCCTTCTTTTTTCTTTTTCATAATGAAATCATTTTTCGCTAATAAACATTCGAAAAGATATCAAATAATTTTATAAGTTACTTTAGTTAGCTATAAATTATGAATAAAGCATTCAAACATGTTTTTGCTACCTTATTATTAATTGTTTTATTTTCTTTAAATTACAACTCTGCAGTGAGTAAACCTGACATAGCTTTACCTCCTTATATGAGAGCTAATGATGTAGGTTGGCATCTTCCACAAATAAGCATTTATGGAGCATGGGAGAAAACATATGGAAATGAAAGCTTGACTATTGCAGTAATTGATTCTGGTATAGACTTTTCTCATCCACAATTAGTAGGAACTTCTTGGAACAACACTGATGAGTTACCCAGTAATGGTATTGATGATGATAGTAATGGATATATTGACGATGTAACAGGATGGGATTTCACTTCCAATGACAGTATTCCTGGTCCTGATGTTGGAGATCCTATACACTGGCATGCAACTTTCATTACAGGAATCATAGCTGCTCCAATCGATGGAATAGGTGTAGCTGGGGTAGCTCCCAATGTGAAAATTATGGATATAAGAGTTCTTAATTCTACTAATTTTGCAGCAACAACATATGAGGAATTTGGAGATGCTATACGTTATGCAGTTGATAATGGTGCTGATATTATCAACTTAAGTCTGCATTATTATGCTGCAAGTGAAGATTATCATGATGACATACTATATGCTATTGGTCAAAATATTCCCGTAGTTTCTGTAACGGGAAACACTTACTTAAGGTATGGGGGAGGAAGATATTTCCAATCATATCCCGGAGGTTATGATGAAGTTATCTCAGTTGGTGCTACTAATGTCTATAAAGAAAAAGCAGATTATAGTAATTATGGTCCTTGGACTGAACTCGTAGCACCTGTTGGAGATGAAGCACCAGGAACTAACATCCAAAGTTCATTTCCTCCTGATACTTACGTATCAGCTTATGGCACTTCTTTTGCTTGTCCTCAAGTTGCTGGAGTTATTGCTTTAATGAAATCCATAAATTATACCATGTCTATTGCAGAGATTAGAGAAATTCTTCATGAAACGGCTGATGATTTAGGAGATGAAGGTAAGGATGATTATTTTGGGTATGGAATGGTAAATGCAACAGCAGCAGTTCTTGAAACGTATTATAGAGTATTTGGCTATCCAACAACTACAAAAACTAGTGCACCATATGTTTTACTTAGTTTTGCTGTTCTAATCCTTGTTGCCTTACCAATAACTGTTAAAAAATTCAAAACAATGAAGAAGTAGAAACAACTTCTTCTCTTTAGCTTTTTCTGTTTTATAGATATCAAGAAGTGGAATATAAAATATCAAATGCTTTAGGAATATTATCTTCACTAATGGAACAAAATGCAACTCTTATTCCGTTTAAATCATTTGATGTATTTACAAATGGAACTGTTCCTAATCCTTTTTCTAACAGCTTTGTGGATATCTTTGTAGCTGATTGTTGATTTTTTATTAGATAATAACCAAAGAATCCTGAGTTGAATTTTACAGGTTTAAGCACCTCATTAGTTATTTCTTCTCCGAGTTTCTTGATCAATTTGTATCTTTTAGAAAGAATATTCAGATTTCTCAATTTCTCTTTCTTTATTTGTTCTTTCTTTCTTTCATCTGTTAGGACATTTGCTAATGCTTCTTGAATACCTCTAGGAGAGCTTGAAGTGTTAGTTCTTGCAGCTTTAGCCATTAACTCTCTGACTTGAGCTTTTTCCTCTTCATCCTTTTCTGATCCAAAACCTACTGTCATTGTACCCAATCTTGCTCCATAAGCACAATATCTTTTTGAAACTCCATCGATTTTTACTATGATTACATTATCGTTTAATCCTACTAAATAAGGGAAGATAGAATGGCCAACAACATCATCTTCATAACAATAATTTTCATACGCATCATCTAGAAACAGAACTGTTGAAACTGTAATCTTTTCCAATGTTTCTTGTAATTCCTTAATTTGATCTAACGTAGGACTAGTTCCAGATGGATTGTTTGGAAAATTAAGATAAACCCCTACTTTTTTCTCTGTTGTTTGACATTCAATTAATTTATCATTCAAATTTGAGAGAGAAAGATTACCTTCTTGGTCAACTAGCTTATATGGTATTTCTTTTAGCTGCTGATTCTTGAAAAGAACATTATCTACATTTCCCCATCTTGTATTTGGAGCTAATAATGTGTCACCTTTGTCAAAAAAAACTTGACCAGCTAACATCAATCCTCCAGTTAAACCACCACATGCAGTTACTGGAAGAGTTGAAAGAGTTTCAGTTTTTTTTCTTAAATCAGAAGGATAGCTTTCCAGAGTATCTTTTTTCCAAGCTTGAACAAAAGTATTTAGCCCTCTCATATTTGCATAAGCGAATAATTGATCTCCTGTCAAATGTCGAAGTTCATCATAAAGAGTTGGTAGAACCATCAACCTTCCATCGTCTTCGGTTACTGTTCCAGTTGTAGCATTAATAAAGTCTGAATTCTCTTTTGCTCTTGTTTTAGCCTTTAATCCCCAAGCTATAGTGCCTGCTGAAAGGTCAACATTATTCTCTAAATATTGACCTGTTTTTGATAAATGTTTTTCAAGAATCATCGATGTAATCCTCACTAATTTCAAAATTTAAACGTTGAGCATGCTACATGCTAATATACTCTACAAGCACATCTATCGCTTTCAAAATAATCTTCTATTTGGAAAGCATGCCATCCCTCATGGCCTAGTCCCCGTTTTCTATATTCAAAGAATGATTTAACAGTAACAAAATCTCCACTTTTCCATTTATAATCAGATTTGAAATTCCATTCTTTCTCTGATAGTCCTTCAATTTTGTCAATGAGTTGATTAAATGAATTTTCCCATTCATCGATTATTTCTGATATACTTTTAGATTTCCTTAAAGTAACTTGAATTTTATTAAACTCTTCTTCATTTTGTGTTCTAAACCAAATGTCTTTCTTATCCAAAAGACTATCAATTGATTTTGTCAGTTCTTTGTTCCACGCAGCTAAATGTGCAAGAATATCTTTAATGTTCCATGCTTTTACAATATGATATTGAACTAGTTCCTCTACATGGAGTGAGTTGATGACAGAATTCAATCTTTTATGCTCTTCTTTCAGAAATTCTCTAGTTTTTTCTTTGTCCATTCCAATTGAAATAAAATGTATTCTACTTTAATTCTTTTCTTTATCGCTAAAATAAAGATTTATTAGCCTATGACTTGTAGAGAGAGTTAAGCGAGGACTCTTAATGGACGTAGTTTTATATAAAGGAACTAT
>JAUWEG010000048.1 GCA_030608385.1 Candidatus Heimdallarchaeota archaeon | reverse complement strand
AGATTTTCATCTTGTTGGAAAAGGTTAAGATATCCCTGTATGTCGTCTTTTGGGTATGCTTCAACATACTCATCAAAAAAAGCTCTTACTTCAGCTTCTGTTTTTGGGTCATTACTCAAGACATCACTTCACTCATAATATCCTCTTAATAGATTATTAAACTTCTTCACATCTTTAAAAAGCTCAATACTGAATGTGAAGAATTTGTAAGGATTATTTCTCTTTGATTTTTATATAATCCGTTGTTATTGAGGTTCGCATTTCAATTATGTCTCCAAAAATTTCTACTTCTTCCTTTCTACTTTTTTTCTTATTTTATCTATTTTGAACGGTTTTCCATGTGCGGGATATACTTTTTTTGCTCCCTCTCCGATTATCTTCTTCCAACTAGTAATCAACAAATTAAAATCAGCTGCTATGATTGGTAATCTAGGAACTATTCTTATAGGGAAACCCATTGCAGAATCACCAACAAAGACATTACCATTTTTATCAATTGCAGAAATTGAACAAAGAGTGTGTCCTGGTGTATGTATGACTCTTATATCAGTCCAATATTCCTCAAATGTATAGGTGTCGTCGACTATTATGTCTGGTGTAACTGGATGATATACCTGAGGTTTATCCAGTTTTCTTCTGATTAGAGAATTGAACCGCTTTATCTTAATTCCAACGAATGCATTTTTACCTTGTTTAAGAAGATCAACAGCATTTTTATGAGCAATAACTTGTGCCCCAGTTATCTTCTGTATCTCTGCTAAACATCCTGTATGATCAAAATGGGCATGTGTTATAACTATGTACTTTATCTTATCAGGAGAAATGTTATAATCGTCAAGAATTCTTAAAAATTTCTTGGTTTTTTTGCTAGTACCAACGTCAATTAGAATATATTCATCAGATACTCTTAACAAGAAAGTATTTGTAAACCCAAGCTTAATTCTGATAATTTCGTCCATTATGTCAGCTAGATGTTGACTTCCATATATTTATTTTCTTCTAGAAGAAAGAAAAAAGTAGAAAGAAATCATTACAATCCTGCGATTAATTTAGATATTTAAGAATATTTTATAGTTTGAATTAAAAAAAGGAAAATTTAAGGTCTGATAAAAGCTTGTCTCATTCGCTGTCGAAGTGTTTCTCTTTTGGTTACTTCTTCAGCATCATCTAGTTGATTTATAGGATTCTTAGCATTTTTCTCCATTTCCACTTTATGCTTTTTATAATAAGTCCTATAATTAATTAGCAAAACTAGTAGAAAGAAGACAGTGATTACGATTATACTTATAATCAATCCATTCATTTCTATTTAATGATTTCATTCTTAAATTAAAAATCTTTGGAAAATGATTTTAGAATAGTTTAAGAACAAGATTTTCCAATATAATATGATTCACAATGTTTGATAAACTAACAAAAGAAGATTTTAGATATTTTTTAATTAATGCTAAAAGAGATATTTCTTATATTTTGGATATTTTAGATGATGAAGAAGCATTAAATATTTTGGCTTATCTTCATTATGAACCAGCAGATTTTAAGAAATTAAGAAAATTCTTTGCGTCGGTAGGGAAAGACCGTTTATCAAGTTACATAACAAATCTATGGGATTTTGGGATAATCGAGTTAGACAAAAATAACAAATATAAAATATCTAAACTAGGTAAAAGATTTCTAGAAGTAACGATTCAACTGGTATTTGAGGCTTTTTTGAGTCGTGAAATAACAGATCCAAAAATGAAGAAAATACTTATTCAAAAAATAGGGGAGAAAGAACTAGCAAAATTCAAAAAAGATAGGCAAGAAAACAAAGCTAAAGGTTTGCAGATAGGATTAAGAGCGTAAATCTGTTGTGCTCTATCTATGTGTTGAATTCTAATTTGATAGAATTTTTCTCCTAAAGACAACTAGAGTAATTAGAACGATTGTAGCAAACAAGTGAGTTATTGGATTGTTAGCTTTTCGATTCAAATCAAAGTATAATTCTTCATAAGAATCCATATCATAAGTGTCTATTTGATCTACTGTGTTCTTCCTTTGAGCTTTAGTGATTTTCATTGCTATTCAGTAATCTTCAGTAAGTTCAAATTAAGATATGCTGAAAAAGAATAACAGGAAATGGTTTATTTCTTTTTTTCCATTTTTATTTTTGACATATGAATTCAATGCTAGATAATGGATGATAAAAATGAATGATTTTGAAACCTAAATTGGTTAGAACAGATCTTATTTCATAAGGATTCCATAAGTAGAAGCATCTGTAAGCTTCTATTTCATCGACTTTTAATAATGTCCCACCATTCTCTGTTATCCTAGAATATGGTTCACTTATCTTTATGCTACCAATTAGCATAATACCTAAGAAAAAGTACCCCCCAGGTTTGAGAGCTCTAAATATCGACTCAAGAATCTTCTTTTGGTTCTCATGTGGTACAAAATGTAAAGTGAATAAATCCATAATTCCATCATACTTAGTTTCAGGGTATTCAAATGTTAAAAAATCTTGAACCCAAAGATTGTATTTCTCTGAGTTAAATCCCGCTAGTGTAAAAAATTGCTTACATTTTTTAATTGCTACAGGTGATATATCCAAACAATCGACCTTATGACCTTCATCTAAAAGAAATTGTGCGACATAACCTGTTCCACATCCTTGGTCAAGAATCAAACTTCTTTTTGGTAATAACTTTAGAAAAAGCTGAAATCTTTGATTTTGTACTGAAGTTCCTATTGCCATTCTTCCATCTCCTTTTACTGTATAATACTCGTCAAAATGCTCAAGGTTCAGCTCTACTACTTTATTGGTTTTCACAATTTCACCTGTTCTTACAAGGATTAATACTAAAAAATACGATTCGGGTCTTTTCATTTAAGCTTTATGAGTACAAAATTTTCTTCTTAAACTATATCTCTGTCTACTTTTCCTTCTATAATTGTTCCCCATGCACAGAATTGCAGTTTCTTCCATCTTGGAAATAGTTCTTCATTTTTTAGTCCTAAAAGATCTCCAAAAAAAAGAGTTAAAACGATTCCATGACTGACAATGAAAATTTTCTTATGAGAATAGGTGTTTTCGATTCGGGATATTCCCCTTTTGAATCTTCCTAATGCTCCCTCAGCAGATTCCCATCCAAAACTACATTCTGTAGGATTATCGAAAATTCTCCAGACTCTTGTTTCATAATCTTCCTGAGTTTCAATAATTTCCTGTCCTCTATCTAATTCCTTTAGATTAGGATTTAAGTTAATTTCCTTCTCTATTCGTTCTGATAGGTAAAAAGCTGTTTGAATGGCTTTCTTTTCTGAGGAAGAGATTATTACATCTACATCGTCAAATTTTCCTGAGGAAACAACACTACAGATATCTTCTATTCCTTTATCTGATATAACCAATTTTTCTGCTGGTAGTTCTTTATCTATTGTTGTTAGAGCATGTCTCAAGAAAACATATGTATTATTCATCAAATCAGTTTCTTTTCTAGAGTGGTTCTATAAAAAAATTATGAAAAAGAGAGAAGAAATTAGAGTGATTGTTCATATAACTGAACCAATCTGTCTCTAACTATATCACTTCTATATTCTGGCAAAATGGTTGGAGAATATCTTTTGTCTTTAAGTTTTAAAGCATCAAGAGATTTAATTGATTTATGAACATGAGCGAGAGTAAGCTTTCCAACAGTACTCTTTTTCTTGTATTCATTAGCAGCGGTGATGCCAGCTCTTCTCCCGAATACATTTATCTCTAAAAGAGAATTGCCCATTAGACGATTCTTACCATGAACACCACCTGAGATTTCTCCAGCAGCTAACAATCCCTTGAGCGATGTATAGCAGTTCTCATCAAGTTCTACTCCCCCATTTTGATAGTGTAGGGTTGGATAAACAAGAATTGGATCTTCTGTGATATCAATATCAAATCTGTTCATCATTCGATACATAGCACTAAGATTCTTTAGGATAGTTCCTTTTCCTTTAATTTCCTCAATTAAAGGGCTATCTAACCAAATTCCTCTCATTTGTGTGGGGGTTTCAATGTAATTATCTGTAGCTGCACAGCATTTGATTATAGATGAAGCTTCAACATCCCTAGGTTCTAATGGATAGCAAATCTGTTCTCCATTTCGTCCAAGAACTTGAGCTCCTAAACTTCGAGTTTTTTCAGTAATTAGTAGTCCTACAATTTGCTCTGGAAATGCTGCACCAGTTGGATGAAATTGTGTAGCATCTAAATCTCGTAATTTAGCACCTGCACGATAAGCCATAACTACACCATCCATAGTTGCACCATAGTGATTAGATGTTGGAAAACCTGCTACATGAAGTCTTCCAAAACCACCGGTGGTTAAGATGATTGTTTTAGCTCTAACAACAAAGTATTGTTTTGTTTCGATGTTATATAGAACAGCTCCTGCTATTCCTCCAGTTTCATTTGTAATAAGCTCAATAGCGGGAGAAAACTCTAGATATGGAATTTCCTTATTTATTATCTCATCTTTTAAAGTTCTAAACATCTCCAATCCAGTGTAATCCTTAGAACAATGCATTCTATTTCTTGATGTACCACCTCCAGGATTCTCAATAAAACTGCCATCTTCAGTACAATCATACATTACTCCAAGGTCCTTATGCCATTTGATAATTTTCGGAGCATCATTTACTAAGGCTTTGACCAGCTTAGGTTTGTTTTCGAAATGTCCTCCTCCTATTGCATCCATATAATGAATTAATGGACTATCTACAGGACGATCAGCTGCTTGAATACCACCTTGCGCCATAACTGTATTGCAATCTCCAAGTCTGAGTTTTGTAACAAGCAGAATTTCATCTTTTGGTACTCCAGAGTAGTTTGCCCATAAAGCTGCTGAAGTACCAGCACCTCCTGCACCAATAATTAATATATTGACATCATAATCGATTTGGTTTAAATCTATATCATTTGGATTTACCATTGGATAGGCTTCAATAACATCTGCAACTTCATTGGGTACATTATCACCTTTGTTAACTCCCCAAGAAATATCTCGTTTATATTTTGGATTGTAATCTGGGTGAAAATTGTCAAGAACATCTTTTCGTTCTTCTAGAGATAAATCTTCTATAATTTGGTCGATACGCTTGCTTCTTGTTTTATTAACATTATCAATGCTTTTTCGCATATCTTCAGGATAACCTCTTATCATCTTCATTTTTATCACGCCTTTTTCTGATCAACGAAATCTCGTTCAGTATATCGTTTCTTTAAACCATCCTTTGAGAGAGACATCAGTTCTTCAAAACCCTCCTCAAAGGTACCGTTTTCAATTTCTTCAACTCTTTCCAAAAGAGTTTCTGGAGTGCTAGTGTTGTATTTTCCATGTAGTCTTCTAGCAAGCATACCAACATGATACTGGGGAATTTCTGCAGGACATCTAATCGCACATAAACCACATTGAACACAGTCAAAAGACAACTCTGCAGCTTTATCAATCTGACCTTGGAGACAGTATTGAACATAGTCCATAACTTGGATTTCCTGAGGGCATACCTTTGAACAAGCGTTACAACTTAAACATCTGGCTACTTCAGGATAAAATTTCAGAATTGAACTCGCTGTAGGTTTAAGTGAATCCACATCGTAGATTGCCTTAGGAGCAGGTACAAATGGTAATTGAGTTAATACCATCCCGTCTTCAACTTGTGTCTGACATGCTAGTGCAGCATATATTCTGTAGTCACCTGCTTTTCGATATAATGTTGCACAAGCTCCACAAAATCCAGCTCTACATCCAGCACCCCTTTTAATTTTAAAACCTGCATACTCCATCGCTTTCATTATTGTCAGAGATGCGGGTACTTCATGCGCAGAGCCCATAATGTAAATTTTTACTGTAAGGGTTTCTTCTTCTTGTTTTGTTTTGGTCTTTGACATTTTTCTAACCCTCTATTTTGCTTTTTTCCTCCCAATTAATCCTAATTCCTTGAGGAGAGGTTCAGGATTTATGAAATGATCATTAAAGTAATTGATTTTTACAGGTTCTCCCATTGCTATAGCCATCAATTGTGTAAAGTAAAACACCGGAATAGGTGATTTTCCTACAGAATTCCTTGCCATAGCTTTTTGCTGTTGGTCTATGTTATAAGCACATAATGGACAAGCAACTACTAGTGCATTTGCTCCTCTTCTTTTTGCAGCTTCAACAATTTTCTCAACTTGAGAAGAAACAATATCTTCTTGATCTACTATGTGATAGGAACCACAACAGAATTTGAATAACGGAGACATTACTAGTTCTGCTCCTAAACTTTCAACTAAACTTTCTAAAACATCAGGCATCTCTTCATCGTCAATCTTAGCTTCTTCAGGATGTAATAACATACAACCATAGTAAGGTGAAATTTTCAGACCTTCAAGCGGATTGACCACTTTTTCAGAGATTTTTTCATATCCTACTATATCTCGAAGAATTTCCAAGAAATGCTTTACTTCCATATCTGTTTCGTAAGTTTCTTCATCTTCTTCCAATTGATAATTAATCTTATCTAAAATTTCTTGATCTTTCTTTACTTCATTATTGACAATTTTCAAAGTACTATTACACATAGAACAAAGAGTAACTACTTGATTTGGAGATTCTTTAAGTGTTTCAACATGTTTCCTTGATCTTGATAACACTCGAATTGGTGCAATACGTTTCATGATATTGTCTGAGGTCAAAGTATGTACTGTTCCACAGCAATTCCAACTTGGCATTTCAACTAGTTCAGCTTCTAATTTCTTACTGACAGCTATAGCAGTTTCTTCAAACCCTTTAGCATTTGTTTTTAGATTACATCCTGGAAAGTAAGAGTATTGTACCATTTGCTAAATCACCCTGTTTTTTTACGAAAATTGCTTACTAAAGCAATATTTGGAAGCTTATCTAAAGCTTCTTTAGAAATTTCAGAAATTATAACTTTCTCATAATCCTCTCTCAAGCTATATTCTCGTACTGCTTCCATTAATGCTGCAACATCAATTTCTCGAGGACATCTAACAGAGCATGTTAAACAACTTGAACAAACCCATTGAGTATTTGCTTTCAGAACTTTTTCTTTTTGCCCGAGTTGAATCAAGTGAATAAGTTGATTTACTGTTATATCCATTTTATCGCTGAAAACACAACCTGCAGAACACTTGCCACATTGATAGCAACTGTAGATATTTTGTCCTGAAATTTCTTCTATTTTTGCAATGAAGTCTTTCTCTTCTTTTCCAAATTTTAAATATTCGTAAGACATTTCTCTACACCCCTTTATTCTTCTCCTAATGCCCCTATTAAGGCAAGAATTTGACTATCTGTATATCCTAGCTGATTGATAGCGCCGTTCAAGCAAGCTGCGGCACATGAACCACATCCTTTACACATTGCTTCATTTACAAAAGCTACCCGCAAAGCGTGCCCGTATTTATTGATTGCTTTAATTTCGATTGCACTATAAGGACAAGCTTCAGCACATAAACCGCAACCTCGACATAGGTCTTCATCTACTTGAGCAACAGTTCCTTCAATTTCTAATTCATCCTGGGATAATATTCCTGCAGCTCTAGAAGCTGCTCCACTAGCATTTGAAACTGTTTCTGGAATGTCTTTTGGTCCTGTAGCAGTTCCTGCAACAAAGACCCCAGCTATTGCGGTATCTACTGGTTTTAATTTTGGATGTGCTTCTCTGATGAAACCATTCATACCAACTGATAGGTTTAGAAGGCTTGCAATTTCTTTAGTTCCTGCACTAGGCATTAAACCTGTGGCTAGAACTACTAAATCAGCATGAAGCTCAACAGTTTCTCCTGTTAGAGTATCTGCTCCTTTTACTAGAATTTTATCTCCATCTTGGAAAACTTCAGAAACTTTACCTCTTATATATATCACTTGGTCTTCTTCAGCTGCTCTCTGGTAAAATTCTTCATAATCTTTTCCAGCTGTTCTTATGTCAATAAAGAAGTTAATAGCTGTTCCATCATGCACTAAATGCTTGTACTGTAAAGCATGTTTGGTTGCATACATACAACAAACTTTCGAACAATAAGGTAGATGTTTGCTTGGGTCACGAGATCCTGCACAATGGACGAAAACAACTGTTTTAGGTATTTTCCCATCAGATGGACTACGAATTGTACCGTCAGTTGGACCACTTGCAGAAACTATTCTCTCATAGTCCAAACCAGAAATCACATCTGGAATTGTTCCATAACCATACTCACCAATATTTTCTATAGGATAGGGTTCGTATCCTGTTGCTACAATTATAGCACCAACTTCTTTTTCAATTATCTCTGGTTTCATATCAAAATCTATTGCTTCTGGTCCGCAAACATCTTTACATTTTGAACAAATAAGCGGATCTATACCTAAACAAGAATTAGGGTCTATAAGATATGATGCTGGGACTGCTTGAGGATATGGTATGTAAATCGCTCTTCTTGGAGATAATCCTTGATTATATTCATCATGTTCTATAACTGGACAGACAGGAACACAATCATCACAAAGAGTACATTTATCTGCTAATACATAAGTAGGATTTTTCTTAATCTTTACTTTGAAATTTCCAACATATCCATCAACTTCTACAACCTCACTTAGTGCAAGTAAGTCAATATTTGGATGGCGATTAACATCTACCATTTTAGGACTTAAAATACACTGTGAACAATCTAATGTTGGAAATGTTTTGTCAAGCTGAGACATCTTTCCACCAATTGTTGCAGTTTTTTCAACAAGTGTGGTATCAAATCCCATATCTGCTAAATCAAGAGAAGCTTGGATACCTGCTATACCACCACCTATTACGAGTGCATTAGGTGTTACGCCAACCTTTTTCCTTTCTAAGGGATGCATTAAGGAAGCTCTTAAAACTGCACCTTTAAGCAATGAGGCTGCTTTAACTGTACCCTTTGCTTTATCGTTATGAACCCAAGAAACTTGTTCTCTGATATTGACGATTTCTAAGACATAAGGATTCAATCCCATGTCTTCTAACACTGCCCTGAATGTAGGTTCATGCATTCTTGGAGAGCAGGCTGCAACTACAATTCTATCTAGTTGTTTCTCCTCAATATCCTGTTTTATCAATACTTGACCGGGGTCAGAACACACATATTTGTAAACTCTGCTGACTTCTACATTTGGAAATTCTTTTGCTTGTTCTGCTAATTCCTCAACATCAACAGTACTTGCAATGTTGGATCCACATTCGCAGATATAAACTCCAATTTTCATAATATTATCACGCCTTTACATATCTCCTTGAATATCTTTTATTTGATCATATGAGAATACTGGTCCATCTTTGCACACATAGAGATTCCCTATGTTGCACCTTCCGCATATACCTATACCACATTTCATTCTCATTTCCAAAGTTGTGTAAACCTGGTCTTCTTTGAAGCCAAGTTCCAAGAGATTTTGAATTACAAATTTAATCATAATTGGTGGACCACATGTTATTGCAATAGTATTTTCTGGAGATGGGTTAAGTCTCTTCAAATTATCTGGCACAAACCCTACAAACTGATTCCAACCTTCTTCTTCAACATCTATGGAAAGATGAATGCTTAAATCATCTTTCTTACTCATTTCTGCAAATTCATCCTTATAACAGAGGTCACGAGAAGTTCTAGCACCATAAACGATATCTATTTTTCCATAATCTTTTCTGTTATCTATACAGTAATCAATCACAGAACGAAGTGGAGCTTGACCTATTCCTCCACCTAAGAAGAGAACATTCTTTCCTTTCCATTCATCGACTTTGAAGCTGTTCCCATATGGACCCCTTGCTCCAACTAAATCCCCTTCTTCTTTTAGATGCAGTGCTTTGGTAAGCTTACCATATCTCATTACACTAACTTCGATGTAATCCTTTTGAGTGGGTGATGAAGAGATAGCGAAAATACTTTCACCAGTTCCAAATACACTGATCATAATACATTGACCAGGCAGGAAGGAGAACTTCTTTCTAACTTCTTCATCTTGAAATTCAAGTCTGAATGTCTTTATTGCTCTTTCTCCACTAGCTTCTTCTTTTACACTGATAATTTTCGCTATCCAAGGCTGGTAGGGATTTTCGTCTGTCATACATTGACCTCCTTCACTTTGTCAATTACTTCAATTATATCAATATTAACGGGACAATAATCAATACATCTACCACAACCAGTACATCCAAAGATTCCATCATTTTTGGGGAAATAGTTGAATTTATGATAAACTCTATTTCTTACTCTATTCATTCTTGAGGGTCTAGGATTATGACCTGATGCATGGTGGGTATATTCTTCATACATGCATGAATCCCATACACGCACTCTCCCACCTAGTTTCAAAGTGCTTTCATCCTGCATATCGAAACAGTGACAAGTCGGACACAAATAAGTACAGATCCCACAACCAATACAACTTCTAGCAGCTTCTATCCAAAATTCGTGATCAAACATTTTGTTTAGTTTTTCAACAGTTCCCTCTGTGTTCATCTTTCGGGAGATTGCTTCAATTGCTGTTTTTTCTGTCTCCTTTCTGATGTTGCCTTCTTTTTCAGTTGCCTTTGAGAAGATTTTGCTTAGGTTTTTAATTAGATCTTCTCCTTTTTCTGTTACAACTTCAACGAAATATTTGTCGCCTATATCTGTAAATAGAATATCTACATGTTTAGTATTTGCAGGACTATCATCAAATGATGTACAGAAACAGTTGGTATCTGGTTCATTACAACTTAGACCAATCAGAATGCTTCTATTTCTTCTCTTTGTATAAAATGGATCAATATAATCGCCCTCTTTCTTACCCATAAAAACTGGATCTATGATATCATATCCTCGTGCATCGCATGGGCGAATTCCAAAAATTACTCTTACTGATTCATCAATTTTTGGAGTTTGAACCTTAGAATCTTTTCCTTTGGTATATGTAAAGAGAGTTTCAGTTTGTTGGAATATCAAAGACTTAGGTGGTACTCTTGAAAGTAAAATATCTAGATTGACTTCTTTTGGGTCATTTATTTTCCTGAAGGCTAAGAATCCATTTTCTTCCTTTGGTCCAATCAGTTCAAATTTAGAACCAATCTCTCCAAGCAATTCAGGTAATTTTTCTTTTGGTAATGTTAGTTGTTCCATTTTAATTCCTCACGAAATGAAATCCTCCGGATCATCTGGTCGAAAACTTCCCAGTAATGGTTTTTCTTCAGTATCTAGTCCAGCAGTATAATCAAACATTTCTTTAACTTCTTTCTCAACGAACTTGTTCAGTTCCATTAGAGGAATGTTAACAGGGCAAGCTCGTTCGCATTCCCCACAACTAATACACCTACCAGCAAGATGAAATGCACGCATTACGTTCCAAGCAGTATTTTCTGATAGATTCACAGATCGTCTGACCCATTGTGGTTCTAATAGATCAGCCATACAAGTTTTACAATAACAAAGAGGACATGCTTCTCTACATGCATAACAGCGAATACAGTTCTGAAAATGCTTCTCCCAATATTCCCATCTTTCTTCAATTGTTTTTTCTTCTAATTCATCTACTCTGTTGAAGTGTTCGGGTTGAAATTCTTCTTCAGCTTCACCTATAAGTATGTCATATAAAAGTGGATTTGGGTATTCGCAGCTTTTACATACATCTGAAAGCAATTCGTCTTTGGGGATTTTATGGCTTGTTCCACTTATTTCTAATACGTATTCGTCATTGCTATTTTCCTCGACATCAACAAACTTTGATTGTTTAGGAAATCTTTTTGCTATCTTTTTTGGGTCGATTACACCTTTGCAAGGGATGCCTATTAAAACAACATCTTCCCTTTCTAATCCCTTTTCTTGAATGATTTGGATTATTGCACGGGAGTCACAACCCTTTACAACAATTCCAATCTTCTTATGCTCTGCTTCCTCTCCTCTTCTTAATGGTAATTTTTCTTCAAGAAGTGGATAAGTAGCTAGATTCTTTGCACATAATGGAGAGTAAAAGAACTCCTTTGCGTCTTTAGCGCTATATGCGAAGGCAGGTTTTATCTGAAAACCATAAGTGCCTCTCTTATAACCAATGACGTATTTCACGTCATCTCGAGAAACGGTTTCCTCAACTACCCTGATTAGTTCTTTATTCTCTACCATTCTTTTTCCCTCCTAAATTTGGTCATAGGACCTAATTTTTTGATGTCCTCAGTAACTTCTCTGACGACGTCAGCATATTTTCTACCTTCAGCGGCTGAAACCCAAGTCATTCTTACTCTATCGGGCTCAATACCAAGAAACTCCAATAGCTTTTTCATGGTAGCTATCCTTCTCCTAGCTAAGTAATTTCCATGAGTGTAGTGACAATCTCCTGGATGACATCCACTGACTAGAACTCCATCAGCACCCTGCTGAAATGCATTAATTATATACATTGGATTTACTCTACCAGAACACATTACCTTAATGATTTTAACATTAGGAGGATATTGGATTCTGCTCGTTCCTGCGAGATCTGCTCCTGCATATGAACACCAATTACATAAGAAACCAATTATATTTGGTTCGAATTCTTCCAGTTCTGTTTTCTTCTGTGTAGACATTTCCAAACCTCCGTCTATTTTCAAGAGTCTGTTTTATACTCCATACCTTTTTGGAAAGCAATTAGATTCTTTTCAACAAATCTTGCTTTGATTTTCTGTTTCATTATTGTAATCATAGATTTTTCAGAGAAGATGTCTGTTGTATTAGCACATACATAACCCAACATAGCTATGTTAGCATAAAGTCTACTTCCAAGAGATTCAGCAATTTTAGTTGCTGGAATTTTGAATATCTTTTTTGCTCTCTTTGCATTTTCATCTAGTGTAACTAAATCCTCTTCAACAAAGAGTATTCCACCTTCTTTGAGTTTTGGAATATATTTATGATAAGCTTCTTCTGATAAAGCGACAAAGTAATCCAGTTCAGTTGCTTTAGGATAATCGATTTCTCCTTCATCAATTACGACATCAGTGCTACTTGCTCCACCCCTACTTTCTGGACCATAACTTTGTGTCATTACAGAATTTTTTCCTTCTTCCAATAAGCTTACTGCTTCACCTACAAGCCTGCCCATAAGTCCTATTCCTTGACCACCAAAACCTGCAAAACGAATTTCTACTCTACTCATATTATCGCCCCTTCTTAGCTTGACTAACTCTCTGAAGTGCTAGTAAATTATCTGTAAGAGTTGGTTTATCTTCAATATCAACAAATTTACCAACTATGATAGGACTGTCCTTATCAATTCGAATGTCTCTAGTGTCTGCATCGTGGTTAAGAACAGTTTTTTCAGCAAAAAATTCCAGAATCTTCTTCCCTTCAGCTAGTTGGTTTCGACGACCGTAAGTTGTAGGACAGCTACCTAAAACTTCGACGAAAGAGAAACCACTTTTAGCTATTGCTTCAGAAAAAGCTTCTTTTACTCTTCGAACATCTAAAGCTGTATATCGTGCAACATATACTGCACCACAAGTTGCAGCAAGATTAGGAAGGTTGAATGGCTCTTCTAGTGACCCATAAGGAGATGTAGTCTGAAATTGACCAACGTATGTAGTTGGACCAGCTTGCCCTCCTGTCATACCATAATTGAAATTATTCACACAAACAACAGTAATATCTGCATTCCTGCGAGCTGCTTGGATAAAATGATTTCCACCTATAGCAAAAAGATCCCCATCTCCAGAAATTACTATAACTTTACGTTCTGGATCTGTTACACTCAAACCTATTGCAAAAGGAATTGGTCTTCCATGAGTTGTATGGAAACTATCATAATTGAGATATCCTGCAATCCTACCTGTGCATCCTATTCCTGATACCACTGCAACTTTTTTAGGGTCAATCCCAGATTCATTTATTGCTTCAATGAGAACATTTGTTATTGAACCCAAACTGCATCCTGGGCAGAATATATGTGGTATTCGACCTTCTCTTAAGAATCCATCTAGAGGATGTGCCTCTGATTCCAGTAATTCATTTTGATCTTCTGTCATTATGCATCACCCTCAATTTCTTTTAGTATTTCTTGTGGATTATGAATTGATCCTCCAAGCTTGAATATGCCTTTTACTTCAGTTTTACCATGAACACATCTTTCTACTTCTCTTGTAATTTGTCCATAGTTGATTTCTGGAACATAAATTTTCTTTACTTTTTCTGCTAAAGCTTCTATCCTCTCATCAGGGAAAGGCCATATGGTGATTAACCTCAATAACCCTACTTTGATTCCCTTCTCTCTGGCCCTATTAACAGACCCTTTAGCTGCTCTTGCTACTGAACCAAATGCAATAATTGCAATTTCAGCATCATCTAACAGGTACTCCTCTACTCTGATGATGTCTTTCTTGTTTAATCTAATTTTATCATTGATTCTTCTAACCAGTTTATCTTGTGTCTCAACGTTTAAGTTAGGATATCCTCTTTCATCATGAGTTAATCCTGTTACCATAACTCTGTAACCTTCTCCAGCAACAGCCATTGGAGGAATAAGATCATCATCTGCTTTGTAAGGTAAGTGTTCTTCTGGAGAATCTTTCGGTTTCTTCCTTTCTACTTTTCCAATTTTACTAGCATCAGGAATTATTAGTCTTTCACTCATGTGCCCTAGAGTTTCATCCATCAAAAGTGTAACTGGT
Organism: Candidatus Heimdallarchaeota archaeon; assembly: GCA_030608385.1. GTDB lineage: Archaea > Asgardarchaeota > Heimdallarchaeia > Heimdallarchaeales > Heimdallarchaeaceae > UBA460. The sequence goes on along the minus strand of JAUWEG010000048.1, from coordinate 2,552 downwards.
AATCTATATTTCTCTGCATAATTGAATGCTTCAATTGCTAACTCAAAACATTCCTGAACTGAGCTTGGACATAAAACTATTGGTTCAAAATCTCCATGGGATCCCCATTTGGTTTGCATAATATCTTGTTGTCCAACTAATGTAGGTAATCCTGTAGACGGTCCTCCTCTTTGAACATTGATTATTATACAAGGAGTTTCAGTCATCATACCAAAACCTATATTTTCAACCATCAAAGAATATCCAGGACCTGAAGTTGCTGTCATACTCTTGACACCACCCCAAGATGCCCCTAAAATGCCAATAATTGAGGCAATTTCGTCTTCAAACTGAACAAAATTCCCACCTAGTTGTGGCAAACGTAAAGCCATATGTTCTGCTATTTCAGAACTAGGTGTAATTGGATATCCACCAAAGAACTTACATCCAACTGCGAGGGCTCCTTCAGCGGCAGCATGGTTACCTGTCGTAAAGTGCTCTCCAGTACTTACTTCTAAAAATTTTTGTTTTTGCTTACTCATCTTCAGCATCACTCTCTTCGAGTAGTTTAACATAAATTGCAAATTCAGGACAAATTAACTCACAGAAATGGCACTCAGCACAGTCGTCGAAAGTCTTTCCTTCTTTAAGAACAGGGGGACGATATCCTTTAACATTTATTTCCTCTCCAGTTTCTAAAATCTCCTCTGGACAGTAAATAATACACCACTCACATTCTTTGCATCTATCCTTTATAATATAGACTTGAGAGTCAGGACCTTTTAACTTCTCCAAGTCTACAAAAGCTGGCCATTCTGGCTTCTTTCGTCTTCTTTCTAGTGATTGACCCATTAAAATGAACCACAATTTATAGCGCTGTCGGGAGTGAATTATTTAGTTATTTAAAGTTTTATTTGTGTATTGAACTGAAATAATAAATGAATACTAATAGTATTCTTTTAAGATTTAAGAAATAGTTTCAAGTTTTGGAACTTTTGGATAATGTGATTCATGTATCTTTTCCTATTACCCTCCGAGGAAAAATTGAAATAGTTTAATGATGATAAAATTAATGTCTAAAATGTTAACAAGAGATTTGAGTGTAACAGTTCTTGGAAATACTGGGGCAGGGAAGACTACCCTTGTGCACCGATTAAAGGGAGAAGATGTTGAAGACATTAGTCCTACAACAAGTATAGAGGTTCATCAAAAGACAATTCGATTAAAGAGTCAATCATTCAAACCTACTTTAAGTTTAGAGAGGTATAGAAGTTATCGAGTGAGAGCAATTGACTGTCCTGGTGATATGAGTTTATGGCCATATTGGAAAAAGGCGTTAGCTGATTATAACACAAATGGAATTATTTTTCTCATAGATCCTACACAAGATTCAAAGGTACAAATAGATGCACTAACTCAAGTTTCCAATTACTATCTAATGACTTTAGATGATGATGTAGTTAGAGCAGAAAGAAAAGCAAGAAAAGTTAAGGCCATTTTCTTTCTCGTTGTTAACAAAATAGATCTTATTGGAAATAGTAAAGGTAATGCTGATGAATTGATCAAAGAGAAGTATCAAACAGCCTGGAATCATCTTAAAGAACGTTATCCAAGCAGTGGCCATTATTGGGAAGCAATCTCAGCAATTGATGAAACTGAGCAAATGTTTGACACTATTGATGGGATCTTTGAAACAATCAAGCGCGAAATCTATGGAGAGTAATTTTGGTTTTCATATTTTTAATAACTATCGAAAAATCTTTAATCATTTCAGTTTATGATTCAAATCACGTGATAATATGAGCGATTCAGAATCATCAAAAGAATCAAAAAAATATGTTCATAATTGTACTAAATGTGGATCATGTTGTGAAAAGTGGTCTGAAGTACCAATATTTATTGAAGATTTACAGAAATGGATAGTTGATGGAACAATTCATCATGTTATGCCATTTCTACAGATACAAGAAACACCACCTGCATATGTGCGATTAATTTTGAAAAAACCAGCTGCGGGTGAAGAAGACCCAAACCCATCAGGATGCCCATTATATGATTATAGTAATAAAATTTGCAATATTTATTCTTCGATGCCCTTACATTGTGCATCTTATCCTTTAGCATACAATGGTGAAAAATTCTATCTAGTTGATAGAGATTCTCCAGGTCTTGGTAATGGAACTATGACGGCTGAAACTTTAGAATCAGCAAGAGAAATAGCAAGAAATCAATTTGAAGCTGTATCTAGTTCTAGTGCAATCCTCCCCTTGCTTTATACAATGATAATCTCAAGTATCATGCAAAAAAGTCAAGAAGCGATGGCTTCCCTATCTGATGAGGACAAACAGCAACTGGAAGAACTTTTATCAAAATCTAAAGATGATCAAGAAGCAGAAGAAGAAGCTGATTCCCAAGAAGAATGGGAGGATATTGATGCTGAAGAAGATGCTACTGTTGAAGAAGATACTACTGTTGAAGAAGATACTACTGTTGAAGAAGATACTACTGTTGAAGAAGATACTACTGTTGAAGAAGATGCTACTGTTGAAGAAGATGCTACTGTTGAAGAAGAT
>JAUWEG010000173.1 GCA_030608385.1 Candidatus Heimdallarchaeota archaeon | reverse complement strand
AGATTTTCTTGAGCTCAAACATCAAATCGTTTCTAGCATGCTCAGAAAAACCTAGACGAGTTAAGATTGATAAGATACGTCCTTTGTTCTCTTCGACAGCGTCGTAGCTAGAATTGGCTGCATTGTAAAGCCTTCTAAATTTATCTCTCATATCTGCGTTAGCGTCGTATACTCTAAATGAAGTTGAGACAGTATTTCTTCTAGATTCAGGAGATCCCATCCTACTGTCAGGTCCATCGCCTCGGTCAAGGAAGTGAGTCCCCTCTATCACTTTGTCAACTATTATTGAACAGTTACGACATATTACATCTCCCCTTTGTGTGTCAGAAATGAACTCTATACCATTGCATTCAGGACATGCATATTGTTCTTGTTCTTGTAAGATTGTACCAGACATTGCTTTCAAGTTTACAGACCCATGTGCACTTAAAAGTAATATAAGGGAGGGTTTACTGAAACTATTGAAAGTGATTCTACTTGTTCTTCCTCTCTCCGACATTAACGTTTACAGAGTTCTTTTTGAAAGTGAAACTAAGTTTAAAAACAGTGAAAATACGTGGGACTATATTTGTTCTTTTTCATATTCTTCCATATTTCTTTTTATTATGATACCATTATTATAACAAAAAGACAAAATCCTCCAATTATTGTGAATATTGCTCCCACAACTAAATTAAATTTTCCAATTATTCTCACATTGCTTCCTTTTTTTGTGTTAGATATAATAGTTGTTCCTACTACAACATTGATCAAACACATTACAGTATGTACAACTCCCAATGGGAAAGCTTCACCATTAATTGGCTTAAAGAAATAAATGAAAAAGGCTATACTAACTGCTAAAGCTGTTAGAAAAGATACTAGTCCTACAATCAATAAGATTTTATCTTCCCTTTTCATTTTTCCAGCTTTTTCAATTTCTTTTATTATCCACTCTTTGATTTTTTCTCTTTTCTTGTAAACAACGAAAGCTATAGCAGCCAATAGAATGGAAGCAGATATTCCTAAAACTATGGCTATAACCATATTTCTGATTGGGTTAACCGGTTTTTCTAAGCTAAAAACATTAATTACACAAGGAGCAGTGGGATATGCGACATTCAAAATATAAATTCTTCCTGAATCGCTTGTTAAATATACCTTATTACCCAATGTATCAACATCTAGATAATATCCTATTAGTTCAAGATTCGATATGATCTTTGGTGAGCTAATATCTGAATTATTTGCTATAGAAAACCCCATATTAGCATTTGCAATATATGTGTACTTTCCTACACAATCAATTTCTTCAATATTTCCTGGAGTTGTATAATTACTAGTTTTAATAGGATTTGAAGGATTTGAGACATCAATTATTTCAATTTTACCATCAAAACAAATTATGTGCAGATAGTTCTCTGATTTATCTATTTTGAATAAAAGTTGATCTGAATGGTATGTTGCAATTTCTGAAATATTCTGAATGTCTGTGCTATTAAAAAGAATAAGCTTATTAGAGTCTGTAATATACAGAATATTATTCTCTGAATAAATTCCTCTTACCTCGTATTGTTCATTATGATAGATCTCATGAATATTATCAATATTACTGACATTGAAAATATAAAATCCTTTACTAGCAGCTGCTACAAATACTAAATCATCGCTTTTAAAAACTTCTAAACAGTCTCCATTGAGATTAAAGTGATATTTTTCCATTATATTCCTAGGATCACTTATATTAAGAATTAGAAGATTTTGACCATCAGCTAAATATGCAAAATCATTTTCTACATACAAGTCTTGCAAAGTATGTCCTTTTTCATCAAAATTTCCAATTGGATACGGATCATAAACACTAATGTTATAAATAAATAACCCTCCCGGATCAGATGTTATATACGCAAGGTTGTTGTCAATAGTAATATACCTGGCTTTATATTGCACTTTTGAATTAACATAGAAATATTGGATATTTAAACACGAACTGAATAAGAAAAATAACAAAATACCAAAGAGCAGAAAACAGAGCACTTTTTTCCTCATAAAACTAGATTATCCTTTTCTAAATAATTAAGTATTACTAAAGCAGTTAAAATCTCCCTGCTTAGCCAAACAAATTTGATTCTATCTTACCACGTAAACTATTTTTTGTGTGGTAAGATTTTCCGTGCTTTTTAGTTGGTGTTTGAAGTTTCTAGCATAGGAGAAGACTTTTATTTTCTTTTGCTTCTTGTTTTTCATTGATAATTGCAGATCCTTATCTAAACTCTTTACAGAAATATGATAATTCATCTAAAGGATGGTTTGCAATCCTTACACAACTTATACATGCATCCGATCATTCTGAACAACTGTTTTCTTTTTGTCATAGTTCAATTCCAAGATTAGAAGATAATCATCTAACTGATGCTCAAACTGATGTCTCCGAAGAAAACTATTCTCTAGACGAAACTCTCTCATCTAAGCTTCTTACTCCCTTTCACCTTTCATTCTTTGATAAATCACCAGATATCAGTAAGCAGATTGGTCAGTTCTTTACTCCTTCTTACATATCTCGATTTATTGCTATGACTTCCTTAGCTCATTTTACTGATACTCTCTCGGGAGAATCTTTAGCTGATAAACTACTTGAAATGAAACTTGCTGATCTCGCTGTTGGAACTGGTAATTTGCTTATTTCTCTTTTGTATCAAGTTCTAGAAGAGTTAAAACCTTTGACTGATGATAAACGTAACTTACTACACAATTTTCTATCCACTAATCTCTATGGCTTTGATTTAGATCCTTTTGCATTATTTATAAGCAAACTTAGGGTCTTACTCTTTTCGTCCCTTTTTCTTCCCGACCATGATTTACCCAATCTAGAAGAGAACTTCTGTCTTGGTAATTCCCTATTGAGAAGTAAAATAATTAGTAATTCATCTACCAAATCTACTTTCAATCCTGTCAAATTTTTCAATAAAAAAGATACTCTTCATTTTGACATAATTGTTTCTAATCCTCCTTACATGTCCTATGGTTTAAGAGAGGCTCAAAAATACCATCCCGAATTCAAACAATATTTACGAAGAAACTTCTACTCTGCTGAATACAAACTTAGTCTTTATCCAATATTTATTGAAAGATCTTTAGAGTTACTTAATGATAATGGAATTCTTGGAATTATCACTCCTGATTCTCATCTTTTAGGTCGTTATTATTCTAAAATACGCTCATATATTCTTTCTAACTCTGAAATACTAGATATTTCTTTACTCGGATTTGAACCGTTTAAAGGGGTAACAGTAGGTCGTCCTACTATTTCTTTTCTCAAGAAAATAGATAGAAAAACAGCTGATAACAGCAATAAATCATTTCCAGTAAGATGGATCTCTTCTCAAGAAGATTTCATCAGAGAAAATTGGGAGGAATTTTGTAATTTTCAGAAAGATTTTTGTTCATCAGACCATAACCGATTTTACTTGTATTTTAATAAACAAGATAAAGAGTTTGTAGAAGATTGGAAGGGAAAATGTCTCCAAAAAATCGAAGATGTTGCGACAGTTCATACAGGTGTTCGAAGTAAGATTGGTCAGAAGAAAATCATTAGCACCAGAAAAGAATCCGATACTTGGAAGCGAGGAATCATTTCAGGTAGTCAAGTGAAACCATTCCATCTAGAATATAAAAAACACTGGTTAAATATTGACCCATCCATTTTATGGTCTGGAGGTTTTAATCCTGAAATTGTTGAAAATCCTAAGATCATCATGAGACAGACAGGGTATTATATCAAAACAGCTGTTGATACAATTGGTTATTATCATCTCAACAATTGTCACTCAGTTTCTCCGAAAAATGAACAGACAAATCTTTTTGCATTGGCTGCTATTCTCAACTCTCCAGAGTTTAACAGAGTTTATAGTATCCTAAGCATGGAGAAGGGTCGATCTTTAGCTCAGATAGATATAGACTTTTTACTTAAGATTCCTATACTAAAATTATCAACGAAAGAGGAAAAAAGACTAGAAGAATTTTACTTCAAACAGAAGGAAAAACAGGAACAAAAAAAAGAACTCCTTAGTTACTCAATTTTAGAGAATATATAGATTCTACAACGTTCTATGGAATATTTTAAATATACGCGCTCATGGGGGATGTTTGCTAGAAGTGGTAACTGTGAACATAGAGTTAAAACAAGCGTTTGAAGTCCTTTGTGAAGCTGCAAAAGAGGCTAGTAAAGCTCTACTTGAAGTTGTAGAGAATGGTTTCGAGAAATCATTCAAAGCTAATGATGATCCAGTTACAACCGGTGATTTAACTGTAAACGCCATCTTGCAAGAAAAACTCTTTGAAGCTTTTCCAGAAATAGGCTGGCTATCTGAAGAAACTAGGGATAATCCAGAAAGACTTACAAAAGATTTTGTCTGGATTGTCGACCCTATTGATGGAACTAAAGAATTTGTTGAAGGCATTCCTGAATACGCAATTTCAGTTGCTTTAGTCAAAAATGGTGAACCAGTGATTGGTCTAATCTTGAATCCCTTAAAAGATGAACTCTATACAGCTATCAAAGGTATGGGAGCTTTTCTTAATGGAGAGCCAATAACAGTTGCAAAAAAACCTACTGATAAACCAGTTTTATTGGCAAGTAGATCAGAAACAAAACGCGGAGAATGGGAGCAATTCAAAGAATCTGCAGATATTATCCCTACAGGATCAATTGCTTACAAACTAGCTCTTGTTGCAGCTGGGAAAGCTGACGGTACTTTCAGTCTTGGTCCAAAAAACGAGTGGGATATCGCAGCAGGTCATTTACTGATTGAGGAAGCAGGTGGAAAAGTTTCTGACCAGTATGGTCAAGGTTTTAAATACAACCAAGAAAAAACCCTTGTAAATTCAAT
>JAUWEG010000073.1 GCA_030608385.1 Candidatus Heimdallarchaeota archaeon | reverse complement strand
ATATAAGTCAGCTCCCCCAACTCCAAAAGCATCAACTTTGCCATCTAAGCTCTCAATCAATTCCTTGTATTTTTTCATATCTCCATTGGTTCCGATTCGTTCAACAATGACAACTTCATTCCCTAGAGTATATTCGCGCATATAATCTCTTGTTGAAGAACCTAATGAAACAGAAACTATATGTTTGCTCATAAGAAACTCCTCTAACAGCATTAGTGAAACTAAACTTATTTATAAATAATCACTTGCTACTGAGCCAAAATCAGCAGAATTTTTAGCAGAAATAGTTAAAAAGAGTAAAGAATAAGAACATTTAACCGGTGATTGATTGAGTAATCTTTCCATTTTAGATGAGGTAGCTCAAAAACTTAAGACATCCTCAGATCAAATAAGATTTCGAAGAGAACTAGCAGGGACTTCTACTGCCAAGGTGACTGAAATTTCTTGGGGTAAAGGAAAAGAAGGTATTCTTAAGCAAAATACTACAAAAGAAGAATGGATTATTTACTCGAGTTTAGTTAAGAAGTATAAGCTTCCAGTTCCAAAGATAATTGCTATTTCTAAAACAAGCGAAATTCCCTGGATATTGCTAGAAAAAATCCCTAAAAGTATCCATCCAAAAAATTGGAAGAAAGATAATGTTGAAGCTGCTCTACGGGAAGTTGCAAAGATTAATTCCAAATTCTATAACAACCCCATTCTTGATACGCTAGGAGCTCTACCCAACGTTAATGAAGAAAACTGGAATGATATCAAGAGAAAGCTTCAAGATAATATTAAGAAAGCACTGAAAATTGCAGAAAGTCATAAAGGAAAAACACCTCTGACAAAAACAAGTCTTGAAACTGTTAGAAAAGACATTAACTCCAAAGATTTCTTAGTAAGATTTTTAGCTGCTGGAAGAACTCTAATTCATGGTGGAACATGGACATATAACTTCCTTCAAACAGCTACTAAGACTTATCTACTAGACTGGCAAGAGAGTATGATAGCATCTCCTGCATTGGATTTCGTCCATTTCTATGATTTCTTACCAATTCATGCAGAGGGTTTTAGAGTAAGATTTTCAGAAAGACCATTTAGTCTAGAAGAATTACAAGATATTTATTTTGATGAACTAGAAAAGAACAAAGTCAAGATAAATAAAACAAAATTTAAGCAATCATTAAAAGCGTCCATTTCTTTCCAGATTGCTCATATCTGGGCACCAATGCTAAAACCTGATGTGATTCTACTAAGTGGAGGAAGGTATTTTATTGCAAGATCTTTGAGACTTTGGCCATCTAGAAAGACAATGAGACAACATTACACTGATTTGATGGAAATTAGAAAGAAGAAATAGTTAGTTAAACTTTATTTATATACTTGATTAAGGTTCATCGACAAATCTTTTAAACTAATCATTCTTTTTAACGCTACAATGAGTGAATTTATGGATATTCCAATTCTTCTATGTAAAGAAGAAGAGCGAAAACAGAAACATGAAGATTCCAGTTTAACCTTTGGAAAAGACTTTACCGATCATATGTTTTTCATGCATTTTAAAGAAGGTAAATGGCAAGACCCCAGAATTATTCCTTATCAATCGTTTGAGATGGATCCTGCATGTTCTGTCTTGCATTATAGTCAAGAAATATTTGAAGGATTGAAAGCATTTCGTCATCCAGATGGGTCGATTCATATGTTTAGACCTTATGAAAATGCAGAACGTATGAATATTTCCGCTGAAAGAATGTGTATGCCTACTATTAACAAAGATCTTTTTGTTAAAGCTATAACAGAGCTGATTAGAGTAGACAATGAATGGGTTCCAAGCTCACCGGGAACTTCCTTGTATATCCGACCAACAATGATTGCTTCAGAAACATTCATCGGTTTAAGACCAAGTGAAGAATTCTATTTTTATGTTATTTTATCTCCTGTAGGTCCTTTCTTCAAGGATGGTTTTAAGCCAACTCAAGCATATGTAGCAGTTGAAAATGTTAGAGCCGCTCCTGGTGGAACAGGTGAAGCTAAAACAGGTGGAAATTATGCTGCAACTCTTTATGAAACGAAAAAAGCAAAAGAACTGGGTTATCCAATGGTTATCTGGCTGGATTCAATAGAAAGAAAATATGTTGAGGAAGGAAGTGCCATGAATATTATGTTTGTTATTGATGGAGAAATTTATACACCCAAATTAGATGGAACGATACTCCGTGGGATAACAAGAGAATCTACCCTCGAATTAGCTAAAAAGATGGGTTATAGCATACATGAAGAAGATCTTGACATAAATGTCATTGTTGATCAAATCACAAAGGGAACTTGCTCAGAAGCATTCTTTGTAGGAACTGCAGCATCAATTACTCCCATTGGCAAAATATTCTATGACAATCAGGAATATGTGATCAATGATAATGAAGTAGGAGATATAACTCAACGACTTTATGATGAGCTAGTAGGCATTCAAACCGGTAAAGTTCAAAATGAATTTAACTGGACATACAAAGTTGCTTGATAAAGAGAAAGAGTTAATTATTCTCTTTCTTTCTAATTTTTGTGAGTTCTATAGAGGAAATTACTGAAAAAATACTGGAATTTAGAAATGCAAGAAAGTGGAAAAAATATCATACACCTAAGAATTTAGCTCTTTCGCTAATTGTAGAAATTGGCGAATTATTCGAGCTAATTCAATGGCAAACTGATTCAGAGGTTAAAGATGAAATCCACAAAATTCAAGACTCTTTAGCTGATGAACTTGCTGATGTTGCAATTTACTTATTCCTACTGGCGCATGAAATGAATATTAATTTAAATACTGCAATACTTCAAAAAATTGATAAAAATTGGAAAAAATATCCTGTTGGTTCACTTACTGATGAAGAAATAAAATGGGGGAAAGCGAATAATTAAGTTAGAAGAGCTCCCCAACGTTTAGTTAAAACATAAGTACGTATTCTCCCACCTGCATCGTGTTTAATATCAAAGAATTTGAGTTCAAGATCATTTGCCATCTTGTCGAAATTTGTAATTGGTTTAGTAACTTTCTTTTTAAGAATCTTAGATTTGAATATCTTAACTCCTTCTTTTGTAAGTGTTACTGGATACAGGAGAATAGATTTAGGATAAAACTCTCCTACTAGAATTAGTTGCCCCTCTCTAGAAAGCATTCTCTTACACTCTTTGAGTAATTCATATTGGGTAGTTTTCTCCAACTTTTTGAGTGAGAAAATTATTATTATATTCAGAAAAGGTCCTTGTTGAGTTTTTAGCTTAGCAATATCAAATGCTTTCAAATCTATTTTAGAAAGCATGGCTTCATCTTTAACTTCGATTTTGGGGCTCACATAAGTAGAAATTGTTTCTCTTGCTATTACACTTGGTACATACTTAGAAACTTCCCCAGAAAAGTTTCCTATATTTTCTCCTATGATTAAAGTTGGACCTTGTTTTAGCTTTTCTAAGATCCATTCATGTATGTCAGGTAAAAAAAGATCAATATTTACAACTTCTTTTAATTTTGTAGTAACTGTTTGGAAGGTATCTGACACTTGTTCATCAAATTTCTTAGAAGTCTCTTCTTTAATTATTTCTTCCGTAGATTCGATTTTGGGTATTTCAGAAATTTTTGAATCTTCTTTCATTATTCTCACTTTTGAATTTTAAGTTGCCATTCAAAAGAAGCTTCAACGATATCATTTTTTGTTGGTAGATCTTCTTCTTTCTGTCTCTTTAGCATTTGACACAATTTTTCTATTTCATAGAAAACAGAACCAGATATACCTATATTCATGAGACTATCTTTTGTTTTTGTCAGTAATGCGGCAATGTCTTTAGCATTATCAAGAGTTACTTTTGTAATTATAGATAATTTTTCTCTAAGTTTGATAATCTCCTCTTCCGGATTTAAGCTTACTGTAACATTAGATGCAAAACCTAGTCTCATCATCTCTAAAACCTTGTTTTCTGCTTCTTCAAGAGAGTTGACATCACTATTTTGGAAATAATGTGTAGTTAAACGAACAGCTATTTGTTTAAGAGCAAGTTCAAGATCAGATTCACTTAAATCTGGAATATTATGTAGCAAACCCATTCGTATAAGAATCAAATCTCTGTTCTTCTTAGCATAGCTCTGCTCTTGCTCAGTAATCTCCTTAATTGCATATAATCGATTAATTAAAGCTGAAAAACTCTCCAAATCCATATTTACAATATCTTCATGAGTTAGGTAAGGTTTTATCTTCTCGATAATCTTCTTCCATAGAGGTTCAGTTTCCTCATCATCGAATATAGATTCTTCATTAGTAAAATTACTCATGAGGATTTTATGAGATTAAAACTATTAAAATTTTACTAGATAAGCAACTTTTTTGAACAAAAATACTGCTAACCTAATTTCTTCTAGTGTAGTTTAATATTAAAAAATGACAAAATCCAATCATAAATCTTTTAATTCGGTTCTTATTTCCTTATACTATGAATGTTTACCACGTTGTTAGAAAAAGACTAATGCCAATGAAGGAACCCTACAAATTCCTCAATGGGGATGTCTATCTAGTAGTATCTACTACTCATATTTGGATTTGGCTAGGTAAGAAATCTTACTGTGATGATAAAGCTGTAGGCGCATGGACAGCAAAAGTTGTTGAAGAAGACAACAAGGATTTACTCATCAAAACAGTCATGGACGGGGATGAACCTGAAGAATTCAAGAATCTAGTGAGTTTTGAGGTTGTTGAAGGGGATACACCTGGTTTCCTAAAACATTTTGAAAAGAAACTTGATATTGATTATAAACTTCTTCAAATCATTCAGAAAGATGATGGCACAATACAAACTAAGGAGATACCTATTAAGTACAAGAATCTCAAATCTAATGATTCATTCGTAATCGATGCATATGATGAAATCTATGTGTGGATTGGAAAGAAATCTCAAGTTAAAGAAAAATACGAAGCTGGTAAAATAGCTAGAGCTCTTGATGTTGAAAGAAAAAGACGTCCTGTGGTTTTCACAATAGATGAAGATCAAGAACCCAAAAATTTCAAGAATCTTGTAGAAACAATAGCTAAAGAAGACAAAAAACTTGAGAAGAAGAAATAATTTTCTTCACAAATTCTTTTTTTATAAATATAGTATGATTTTTCGAGAACATAAGAAATACTGTAAGAACTTCTTTCTAAAGTAAGAATTTTTTATTCAGTTAGCTTTAATTAGAAGAAGCTATTAACCTACTTGTAATGTCAAAAAAAGCAAGCTCAGTTTCAATAAACACTAAAGAGCTGATAAAAGATTTCAATCTTCCAGGTGGAGAAGTAGTAAATGTTCTCACAGGAGTTGATATGAAGATAAAACGAGGAGAATTCATTGCGATCATGGGTCCTTCAGGATCTGGAAAAAGTACACTTTTGAATATTTTATCAACTCTTGAAAGCATTACTTCAGGTGAAGTTTTAGTTGCCGGAATCAATCTAAGCGAGACTTCCTACAAAGAGAATCTTGAAATTCGCAGAACTAAGACTTCAGTTGTATTTCAGAATTTTGCTTTGATTCCTTATCTTACAGCTAAAGAAAATGTTAAACTACCTATGAAGTTACGTAAAGTTCCAGAATTGGAAGCTGAACAGAAAGCAATAGAGTATCTAGAATCCGTTGGATTATATGTACGGATGGATCATCTACCTGAAGAATTGTCTGGGGGAGAGCAACAAAGAGTGGCAATTGCCAGAGCTTTAGCTCACAATCCAGCTATCATCTTCGCTGATGAACCTACTGGAAATCTGGACACTCATATAGGTAAAGAAATTATTCTTCTTTTCAAACAACTTACTCAGGAGAAGAAAATTACTGTGATTATGGTTACTCACGATTCTGAAAATGCAAAGGAAGCTGATAAAATTTTGATTTTACAGAAAGGTAATTTAATTCAAGAACAATCTAAGAAAGTTGCTAAGAAGACGCACAAAAAGGAGGGAAACAAATGAAGCGTCCAAAATTTTTCGCATTCATTGGATTTTCATTTAAGTCCATGTACTCAAACCGAAGAAGAAGCATCTCAATAGGTGCAGGTATGATTCTAGGAGCAGCTATTTTTTCAAGCATATTCTTCTATGGTTCAATAATTAACACCATTACTGTTCAAGATATGATAGAAAATGTTGAAGCTGAAGTAACTTTCAGACCTCTGATCGAAACGAATTTGGTTGGCACTCTCCCCGAATTAGCAGATTTACTCTCTCAAGAAATAGAATTTGAGGATTGCATTGTTACCTATGGGAGACGTTTTCGCTATGATATAACAAACAGCGATAATCGATATCATTCTTATTTCACTCCCGATTTTAATTTTTCTGAATATGCTGGCTTTAATGTAGAACAACCTTCCTTTGAACCATTGATTGTTGATTCATCCTCACTTAATCATTCAATAGTTGAAAAGATCAATGTTGTTGCTGGTGAAAACAATCTTCAGAGTAATAGTATCCTGCTACCTATTGGTACATACAAGAAGTTAGGTGTACAATTAAACGACACTCTAGCTTTTAATTTTGGGTTGAATAAAACTGTTGATGCTAATGAAGTCATTATAATTTCAACAACGTTAAATCTGACAGTAAGAGGATTCTTCCAACCTGGTCTTCTACTAGATGATGATTTCTTAATTGTTAGCAGTGATAATTTTAATTCCAGTATTATTGGAAATTTAACCGTTAACAAACTATGGCAGCTTCCTACAAAATTAGATCTAACTCAATTCCCTCTAAACAATCTTCTTGATTTAAATGAGTATATTAACATAGTTTTGAATAGGAAGGAACAAATTCACAATCTGAACGGTAGAAACTTAATCTCTGGCACGTTGTTCGCATACCAAGGGTTGATTATCACAATGCAGTTAATTGATACTGTTTTGTATATTCCTGCTATTGTTTTATCAATTATTCTTATCAGTTTAGGAGCAGATTTAGCTTTAAGAGAGAGAAAATTTGAAATTTCTGTTCTAAAGGCTCAAGGAGCTAGTCCAAAACAGATACGAAGTATGATTTATACTGAGGTTATCCTAATTGCATTATTAGGTGAAGCAATAGGTCTCTCTCTTGGTACATTCGGTGCTGCAATGGTACTGTCTACATATAGTTTTATGGCTATAGATTTTCCAACTATTACTAATGCTTACTCATCTTTGAATATTAAACCTTGGACTATTTTAACAACCCTTATTGTAACTTTAGGAATTTTATTTTTCACAACCAGAAAGAAAACAAATAATTTCATTAAACAAGAAGTAGCTATCGCTAAAACTGTTGAAAAAGAAAAGAAAAAGTGGTTTAAAGCAGTATATGGCGATGTTTTGTTCTTCATGGTAGGATTAATTGGTGTTCTCCTAACATTTATTGAAAATACAAGACCAAATGTTTCTTTTGGTTTTGCTGTTATTTTACTTCAAATATTCGCTCCAATATTGCTTTGGTATGGAGGAGCTTCTATAGTTAGTAGATTATCAACCAAGGTACCTGAAAAATTAGACAAGGTTCTTGTTAAGATCTTCAAAGACATAGGAGTCTTACTTAAAGGAAGCTTATCTCGCAGACATCAAAACTTTCCAAGAATGACTGTTTTACTCTGTTTATCTGTTTCATTAGGAGTGTTTGCAGTTATTCAAGGTGAAACTGGTTCAGCTGAATTGATTCGTAGAGCTGAATTTACTATTGGAGGTGATATGAGAGTAGATATCATAGGTGGATACCAAACTTTGTCACCTACTGATTTTGTTGGTTTTGAAGATAAAATAGAAACTATAATTCCTATTTATTATACATTATTCTATGTTGGGTCAACGCCTGTTGTATGCTATGGAGTAGATTTGACGGAATATGGAAACAATGCAATATGGCACAAAGACTCAATAGAAGATTATCCTGAATGGAAGGAAGGTCTGCAGACTCTTCAAAATAATCCTCTTAGAAATGTAGGTGTTGGAGTAGAGACAGCAAGAACATTAGATATACAAAATGATCCTACATTTGAATTTACAATTTTCAATCAAACAAAGTATACAGCAGAAGCAACAATAATTGTAGATCATGCTCCAGGAGAGATAAAAGATTTAGGGTTAGGATCTTTAGGTGAAGTTTTTGATTTCATTGAATTTGATTTCGTTTTTACCTTGTTGGTTGATAAGCAGTTTATTTTCACCTATGCTCCTTATACATATGAGGTCACTAGAACAATAATCAATCTGAAACCTGAAGTTGATCCAGTAGAAGAAAATCTTGCTTTTGAGTTTGATTCACAATTTGATTGGATTATTTACTCTCAATCCTATGAGGAAGAACTAGCAGAGATTAGACAAAGAGAAGGGTTGCGCTTTGGATTTCCTGGATTATTAACCATAAATTATCTTATCTCACTCATAGCCATTGTAATCGGTGTTTCAATTTTCATGTTTATGATTGTTAATCAAAGGAAGAAAGAATTCGCTGTACTGATATCAGAAGGGGCTTCGCGGGGGCAATTAATCAAATTGGTTCTAAGTGAAGTAATGTCTATGGCACTTTTTGCTACTCTGTTTGGTACATTTATCGGGTTCATTTTAGGGTATCAGTTCAACGGATTCTTCGATGTCTTTAGTTCTTCTACATTTAACAGATTACTGATATTCCCACCTGGAATTCTAATAGCTACGATAATTGGTTCTTTTGTGATTATAATACTTGCAACATTAATTCCAGCTATTATAGCTTCAAAAACAAACGTTGTGGAGGAAATGAGAGCATTTTGAGGTGATTTTATGTACAGTGATAAAACAAAAACATTCCAAATGGAACCACTTCCTGAAGATTTAGCCTTACAGGCCATAGATATCTATCATGTATACGGTTTGGAACATCAGAACAAGGTTGTTGCTCTAAAAGGTGTAAGTTTTGACATCAAGAAAAGTGAAATTTTGGGGATAATTGGTCCTTCAGGATCAGGAAAAAGCACCTTATTATTATCTCTCGGTGGAATGCTCAAGCCTTCTGCTGGTCAGATTTTTTACTCTGATGGCACAGATATAACGAAACTTGCTGAAGAGAAGCAATTCGAATATAGAAGACACAACATAGGATATGTTTTCCAAGAACAAAATCTGATTCCTTATCTGAGCGCAGAAAAGAATATAGAGATGCCAATGAGGTTAGTTAATCTCAATCGTTCCAAAAGAAAACAAAGAGTAAAAGAATTAATGGAAATCTTAGGTATTTGGCATAGAAGAACCCACACTCCAAAAAGAATCTCAGGTGGAGAACAGCAAAGAGTCTCTATTGCTAGAGCATTAGCAAATAATCCTAGGTTGATTTTCGCTGATGAACCAACAGGAAATGTTGATACTGAAACCTCAACTCAAATTCTTGAGCTTTTCAAGGAATTGAAAGAGGATATGGGCACAAGCTATTTGATATGTTCTCATGACCCTATAGTAGGAGATTTCTCAGAAAGAACTTTGGAAATTAGAGATGGCATTCTTATTGGAGAACATTTACAAGACATTGATTTGACTGATTTGGATAGCTCAAGATTTTTGGTAATAGACAATCAGAACAGAATAACATTACCTGAGAAAGCTATTTCAGAACTTAGAGGGTCTTTATTGTATACTTGGACAATGACCAAAGATGGGTTACTTCTAAAACCTCTTAGGAAACATGGTGAGAGCAAAGAAAGCAAGATTAAAACATGTACTACCTGCGGTGCAGATATTCCGAAGGGAGTTTACTCATGTACTAGATGTGGAGCCAAACTTACTAGGGTTGTAAGATAAAGCTCCCTTCCCTAACCTTTTTTAATAGACTTCATTTTTTTCCTTTATGAGAGTATTCCTTATTAGACATGGAGAGACAGATCACAATAAGAATCGTGTAATCATGGGTCATTTACCCACTCCTCTAAATGAAACTGGTAGAAATCAAGCAAAGATTTTAGCTAAAGAATTGAAGGAAAAAGGAATACAAGTAATTTATAGCTCAGATCTAGTTCGAGCAGCTGAAACAGCCGAAATTATTAGTTCGGAATTGAATCTCTCTGTTAATTACACCGATAAACTCAGAGAGCATACTCTTGGAGATCTTGATGGAGTTGGTATTTCTGAATTGCTGGATGAGATGGAATCTCTTAAAGAATTCGATGATTTGATGTCTAAACATAATGGGGAACAGACCAAAGATTTCATGACCAGAGTATGGGAAGAGTTTAGAACTATAGCTCATGAAAACAAAGAAAAAGACTATATTCTGATTGTCACACATGGAGGGTGTATTCGTTCAATAATAGCTAGAATTTTAGATGCATCAGAGGTAGTATTTGATACAATCAAACAATATAATTGCTGTATTAATATAATTGATTATACTGAATCAGAGGGAAAAGAGAAGTTTTCAATTGATTTAGTGAATGATGTTGGTCATTTTACCAACAAATAACATACCTTTGCAGTAAAATTTTAAAGACTGAATTAGAATTCGTAATTAAGATGTCTATAAAGAAACAAAAAATCCTACTTCCTGAAGATAGGATACCTTCTACAAAATATAGAATAAAAATTCGTGAAACTATTCGCAGAAGATTAGCCGAAGAAGAGAATTTCTACTCTTTAGAGCTTGAGGATTTTGAAGAAGTTGAATATAAACCTTATACAACAACTGAGAAAGAAGATGAAAGCATTCCTTCTGTAAAATTCATTATCGATAAGTATTATATGCTGAGAATCGCTAATGATGCTTCTAAGATTCTTGTTTCTGCTTATCTTGATTATGGTTATCTTAAAACAAATAGAGTGAGGGAAGTTGTTGATGTCAACAAGAAGAAACCTTTCCTTAGTAATCCTAAGGGTAGATGTGTTATCCGATTATTTAACGATGATTTCTGTGAATTAGCAGAAATTCCTATGAAACATTCTTCATCCTTCTCCTACCATCCAGTATCATCAGCACCTCAGCTATTTTTGGGCTTGATTGAAAATCTAGTTGAAAACAAGGAATATCTCTATAGAATAGAATGTTACAACAAAGATGAAGAATTAATAGGTGCATCTAAAATAAGGGAGTTCACAGCTGGTGTTCAATCAAATAAACACCCAGTCTTTTTTGTTTCTACATCAGATTTGCATGGAGGATCAAAAGCAAGATTCAAAAGAGGAAAAGTTGTGAGGTTCAGAGCAAGGGTTAATCCTAGACTAGAACGCTTAATGAAGCACATTCATATCAAAGAGTTAGAATACACTTTTGATAAAGGGTACCAAGTTTTCACAACTAGTGGAGATAATGTTGATAATGGCTCATATCATGAATATTGGGCAGATCTTTTTACATGTGGTAATGTAAATTTCGCAAGAATGCCTTTTACTCCTACAATAGGCAATCATGATTATTTCAATGGCGGTTGGGGGCGTGCTTCGTGGTTTGGTGGTAAAGCAAGGACTCAGAAACACTTTCACATGTTCATTCAAACTCCAAGAACGAAAGGAGGAGCTTATTTCTCTCAAGATGTAGGAAACGTTCACATGATTCATCTAGATTCAATTGGTTTGAATTGGGGAAATGAAAGTATCGCTTGTGAGAGTAGACAATGGAATTGGTTGAACGAAGAATTAAAAGAATGGAGAAGAAAAGCGATAGAAGATCAAGGACCTCAATTTTGTATTGTTTTCCTACATTCAGCGATCTTCACAATTGGTTACTTTGGAAGAGCTAGAAATAATTCTGATGCTCTTGCACAATCCTGCTTGACTCCATTGTTTGATGATTATGGTGTTAGTGCTGCAATTTTTGGACATGATCATCTCTATCAAAGGTCCTTGTGGAGAAGTACCCAATACATGTGCATTGGTGTCTCTGGTAAAGGACCAATTAATTACTTTGATTGGTTAAGAGATAGAACAGATTATAAGGTGATGAAAGACGAAGAAGGTGAAAAGGCTAGGGGGTATGGAGTAACATACGTAGCACCAAATGTAAAAGATATGTCTGAAGATGAGAAAATAAGATTTGAAGAATGGCTATTTGCGGTAAAAGATAAGATTTTGAATTCAGATCTTTCAAATTTTCACATCTTTGAAACTGAGGAAGAAATA
>JAUWEG010000182.1 GCA_030608385.1 Candidatus Heimdallarchaeota archaeon | reverse complement strand
AAAAGAGAGTTAGAAGACTTAAGCCTTCTTTCTACGAATAATTAATGCTGTAACAGCTATAGTTGGAATTGCTATTAAGGCAATTGTTCCAAAACTAACACCACTTGTTTCAGGCACACCAATAATCGGATCATGAACAAGTTTAAGACCATCCCCATAATTTGGATAAACCAAATTCAGGTTGATGAATTCTTTACCAAATGCGTATCCATGTCCAAATTGCTGATCATAACCAAAAGTTGTTGCGGATGCAGTTACAGGAACTGTTTCTACATAAGTACCGTTTTCATAAAAGACATCAGCTACAGGAGCCCATGCAAAATATGCTTCTAATCGATCTCTATCATCAGTAAAAGCAATACCATTTTCTTCATGTAATTGGGTTCTGTTTGGAGTTAATTCATGATCGTCATTTATTATTGTCCCAAATTCTGGTTGATTAACTCTTTCTCCAATCCTAACTCTATGTCTGTATTGCATCTCATGAACCTTTATATTAAAGACTAATCCAGCAACGCCTGGAGTAAAATTCCAATTATTGATAATTATATCGAATTTTATTTCTTTGAGTCCTTGTACTGTATATGTTACAGGAGTTCCGTCTAAATCTTGAGTAATAACTACATCCTCTAGATATACATGGTATACAAAAGCTATTGTTGCACCATTATCCAATACTGATGATGTTTGAGTACCTCTTATTTCATTAGTAAAATTCTCTGTTACTAAATCCCATGTTATTGTAGACGAAGCTAAATTATAGATCTTCCCACCTAAAAATTCATTTCTATCATCAACAATAAGATCGTCGCCAAATAATTCAGCAATACTTGTGAAGCTTATGTGAAACATCGCCATTCTTCTATTATCAGTAGAATTAGTTTCCCAGATGAAGAAATCAGGTTTTCCTTCATTCAATTTTACAGTAATATAGGGAGTCTCGATAAAAACCGATCCTTCTCTATTCTCAATACTTCCTGCAGCTGGATTAGCAACTGCTGAGGAAACAGATGAAAACACGAACATTGTTATTAGTCCGGCAATCATTATTTTGTGTATTGTTTTCATTTTAACACCAATATAACATTGATTTCCGCTATATATGAGATATCGGTTATGTCTTTGTTTAACACCTGTTTCACACTGATATGAAACGGTTGCCAACCATTATTCTATAACAGTTCTTCCATCATCTGTCAGATAAATAACGTAAGTCCTTCCCCATTTTTCACGTTTTATGAGACCACGCAACTCCAATGGAACTAGGTTTCTAGAAATCTTAGATTTTGAATAACCAGTTATGTCACAAAGGTCTTTTTGACTTACTTTACCTTTGTTATCGTATATTATTTTGATTAACGTTTTCTGATTATCTGTCAACAGAGTCATGCCTATTTTCTTCATCGCTTTCTTTTCTCTGTATCTAATTAACCAAGATATGCCACTTATTCCAATAAGCACACCAACAATAAAACCTACTAGAAACATGGCAGGTTTAGATTCCCAGAAAGCAAGATCTTCTTCAGGAACAAGAGGTTCATCAAATCGAATTAAGAAGAAAGGATTGGATTCAATGGCCAAATTGTCTAAATTCCAAGTTACTTTGATTCGATTTTTCTCAAGGATTTGAGTTGCATTAGTTGGATATATTGAAGGAGTGCTATCTTCAAATTCATGGATAAAACTTCTTTCAGGTAAAAGAACGACCATTCTGTAGGATATTGTTTGATGACTGATTGTTGAAGAGAATTCAAATGAATAATAGATAGGACTTGAACCAATTGGATTAAGAATGGTATTAAGATCATATTTTACAACAAATGCTGCAGTTTGACTCTCGTTAAGTTCGGTTCTGAAGTTTACTCTTACTTTATTACTACTGTTGGAAACAACATCCCAATTATATATCAAAGAACCTTCTCCATCTTCAACAATGAGTGTATTTAATGATGTATTAAACCAAAGATCAATATAAGTCTGAGTTGCGTTTTCTGTGTTTTCAACCACAAAAGATTCACTAACAGATATTGAATTTGTCTGATAAATGTCTACTGTAGTTTGATGAGATCTTATTACCATCTCATCAGCTAGGAATGTTGGATCTGAATTTTCTTCATTTGTATATGTGTGGACATAGCTACTAGAAGAGATTAATATCAAAATTGCGAAGAAAAGTAACAAAGTTCCTATGGTTTTGTGCTTTTGTGGTTTCAAGGTAAGGTTAATTGAATATCGTAAGATAAAAAAATTTCCTTTTAATACAATGAGAGAAAAAAATATGAAAAACAGCATGATTCAACTTCAACAGCGCGTTTAGTAGCTTTTTCCTTCTCCGTTTGTGTCAACATTACATCTTGAAGATATTCTTTTACTACAGTCAGCTTTTCAATACTCATATCAAAGTTATTTAGAAACTCAGCTCATATAAAATGATTTTTCAGAATTCAGTACAAAGCAAACTTATTCAAGAGATTCAATTATTTCCTTGATTTGTTCTGCAAATTTTCTAGCTCCAGGATAGTGATGCATGTATTTATAGCTTGGAACTTCAACTAAAGTTGAATCAGGAATTGTACTCAATATAGTTTCAACAAATTCTACAGTATGCAATGAATCATCTGGATCAAGAGTTATCCATGTCTTACTAGGAACTTTAGCATAATCTTCTAATGCATTCCATCGAGAAGTACTTAGAGTTTTTTTCCATCTCATAGCATTAGCGTTACCTATGAAATCATGATAATGTTGTCTCTGGAACCCCTTGGGAAACATAATTGAAATCCACAATCTGAGGATAGGTAGTCCTATAACTTGCAGAATAAATGCTGGAATAATATATGCAAGCCATAAAATTTTTCGAGGAAGAATGAATTTAACTGAAGGTCCATTATAGAAAATTCCAGCTGGTTTAAACCACTTTTCTGCCATCGCTCTTGCACTCGTACTGCAACCAAAACTGGAACCAATCATAAACAAGTTGTTTTGGTCGAATTTGAAATGTTCTATAATTTCTTTCACGTCTAGACCTAATCTATTCATGTCAGCTTTATGCTTCCATTTCACTTTAGAACTGTTTTTCTCTCTTGATTCAAAGACATATAAGTCATATTCTGTATATAGCTCATCCCATAAATCTGACCAGCTAAACACACCTGTAGCATAACCTGGAAGGAATAGAATGATTTTTTTATCCTTGCTACCTTTCTTTGTGTAATAAACTAATAATTCAGCACCATCTGACATTTGAACATATTCTTTTGTAGACTCTTTCCAAAATAACTCATCTTGGGAATAGTTTTCCATATCGATTTCTTCTTCAGACATTTGATAAAATTTCAAAATACACTAATATTTTAAGGATATTGGTGTAGAAAAGTTATTATTTAGCTATCTTTTCTACGAATTTTGTGAATTGTTTGGTAAATTCAGCTGCTCCAGGAAGATGATGCATGTAGATAAAACTAGGAACTTGTAGA
Organism: Candidatus Heimdallarchaeota archaeon; assembly: GCA_030608385.1. GTDB lineage: Archaea > Asgardarchaeota > Heimdallarchaeia > Heimdallarchaeales > Heimdallarchaeaceae > UBA460. Next base: position 1,047 of record JAUWEG010000182.1, on the reverse strand, counting down.
TATTCACTTGTTTCAACCAGATCTACGCAGAACTTGGTTTCATCATCAACATGAAGTTCTTCTTGGATAGCTCCCACCATAAGTGTGCGAACTTTGAGCTTTTTGAAATCCTCAGTGCCATCCCAGAAAGTTACTGCTTTAGTCTTCTTCCATCTCATTGCACTTGCTGTCCCGACATATTGTCTATATCTATCTCTTTGAACTCCCTTTGGAACTGCTGTGCCTATCCAAAGTTTTCCTACAGTACTTAATAGTCCATCAATGAGAAAACTAGGTGTAAATTTAGTTATATAGATAAGTTTTGCAGGTAGTACGGGAGTTCTAACTGGACCGATCATTATAATTCCTAGAGGTTCATCTATCCATTTTTCAGCTAATCCTCTCATTGTGTAAAGAGCAGAAGCACTTGCACAGAAAATCACTGTCTTCTTAGGATCAAGTTTCAGTCCTCTAAGAGTATCACCTATATCCATCCCTGAACGATTCATATCACCCTTGTGACTCCACTTTACCTTAGATGTAATTTTTTCTCTAGTTTCCAAAACATAAAGATCAAATTCTTCGTATATACAATCCCACAGATCGTTCCAGGACATAGGAACAGAAGCATAACCAGGAATGAATAAAATAGTTACTCCTGAAGGGTTTTTACCCTTTTTAGTAAAATAACATAAGAGTTCTGCTCCATCAGACATAGGAATATAAACTCTTTCTGCTTCTTTGTAGAAAAGAGCTTTTTGATGCTCTACTTCCTTTTCTTTCTTCTTTTTGGAATTCATGGATGGAATTCACTTCAACTTAGTTATATAAAAAATGTTAGGAAAGACCCTATGAATCTCTTTTATGAAGATATTTATTTATCCTTTAGAAATTATTATGTTGGATAAAGTTGAAAATTCCTAATAATCATCCTAGAGCAGAATCTTTACGTGTTAGAGAGCTAATCATAGAAGGTATGAATCAAGATGTTGTAGCAGAAGCCGGTTTAATTGCACATGGAAGAGGGGAAGCTTTCGACTACCTAATTGGTGAAAAAACACCCTCGTT
>JAUWEG010000057.1 GCA_030608385.1 Candidatus Heimdallarchaeota archaeon | reverse complement strand
GCACTTATGACTATTGGTTTTTTCTTCTCTTTGTGTATTGTAGGAAGAATTTCATTTATCCATTCATCTGAGTGCAGTTCAGACCATAGTTCACAATTGTAAATAGTTGTAGTTGTTCCAGCTATGCAAGGTTTCGGAACTATTGCTCCTTCAACTGAAATTGTCTTTGCAACATTATAACCACACAAATTATTATTGAAAAATTGCATGTTTTCTAGACCTTCAACAATTGGTCCTGCTGCAGGTCCTAGAGGATTTTCGAAATGTAGTCCTAGAAGTTTTACTGATAGATCCATTTAAGCATCACCTAACCTTTTCCATAAGGCTTTAGATGCCTTATGAGCGTCCTTATATAATTTTTCCTCATCAAAAATACTTTTGTAATTTTCAATGAGAGTTTTTCCTTTAACTATTACACATGAAGGTTTGAAGTTATCAAATAATCCAAAGAAGACATGACCAAAAGCGTTATTTCTATCCATATCAGTTGGGTTAAGATAGGGTACAAGCACAAAATCAGCTACATAACCTTCCTTGATTTTACCAATTTTGATACCCAGTTGACGTCCAAAGTATTCATAAGAGTCATTAATGTAGTTGAGCAACTCATCAAAACCAATTCCTGCTGCATCGTTGATTCCAGCTTTGCCTGCAAAGAAGAAATAAGTCCACTCTTTAGCTATGTTGGTTCCTAGACCATCATTACCGATGAGAATTTGGATATTTTTATCTCGGAAGAGGTCTATATTGAAAGCACCAACTGCGTTATTCATATTAGATGTAGGATTGAGAGCGATAACAGCTTTCTTTAAACTAATGTTTTTAGCTTCTTCTTCATCAATATGGACACAATGAGCAAGAATGGAATCCTTGTTCAAAAGCCCATACTTTAGATATCGATCAATAACTCTTGTGTTGTATTTTTCTAGAGAATCATCTTCATCTTCTTGACTTTCAGCAACATGAACATGAATGGGAGAACCTTCTAGAACCCTTGATACTTTATCAAGAGTTTCTTCTGAAAGACTCATCGAAGCATGCAAACCAAACATTCCTTTAGCATCAAAAGAATCATATTTCAGTCCAGCTAGGTTTTCTTCAATACATTCATCAACATTAAATCGATCACTGGTTTCAAAACAAAATATTCCGCGCATTCCAAGTTTATCAACAATGGCTTTCTTGAGAGCCTCAATGCTACCAATTATGTCTATTCCGCTTGCATGATGGTCTATTAATGAAGTTACACCACTTTTCAAAGATTCTAATCCATAAACCATTGCACTATGAAAAGTAGAGGTATTATCTAGCTTGCTATCGAACTTCCACCAGAGCTGTTCTAGAATGTCTCTGAAACTCTTAGGATTAAAGGGGATGGAAGCTCCACGAACGAGTGTAGAATAAATATGAGTGTGAAAGTTAATTAAACCAGGAAGAAGAATTTTGTTTTTTCCATCAATAATTTCACCATCAAAATCAGGAAAATTTTTCATATTTCCAACTGCGTTGATTTCTTTACCATAAATACAAAAACCGTTTTCAACATAAAAATCAGGAAAATTCTTCATATTTCCAACTGCGTTGATCTCTTTACCATAAATACAAAAACCGTTTTCAATATAGGTTTCATAATCATATATTTTCACATTGATTATTGCCTTCATGGTTTTACAATACCTTACTTTCATATGAATTTTGTCTTTTTTGGTGGTTAAAGGAGAAAGTAAATTGGAGGTAAATTTGAACTAAAGGGAAAATGCTTTTATTTCTAGCACCTAATGTGAACAATTTGAAAAATAATCTCGTTTGTTCTAAACGAGAATAATAATCAAAAAATGGTTGATATTATGAAAAATAAAAAAAATAAACTATTTATAGTTTTAAGTGTTCTAATTATTGGTTTTTTAATAAGTACTTCTTCTCTTAATGTAATTAGCACAAAAGCTCTAGATGAGAAAAAACATGATCACTACACCACAGATTCCTTTGATTATTCTACTTGGGAATGGACTACGACAGAAGTTCTTTCCACAGAAAGTACAAATCCATCTCAACAACCTTCTCTTGCTGTTGACACTACAGGAAATATCCATGTAGCTTGGTGGGATGAGACAGATTATGCAGGAGCTGGAACAGATCATGATATTTTCTATAAACGATGGGATGTGACCAATGCCTTATGGACTATCACAGAAGTGGTTTCAACAGAAAGTACAAGTGATTCTGATGCTCCTTCTCTAGCTGTTGACACTTTAGGGAATGTCCACATAGCTTGGGATGATACTACTGATTATGCTGGGAGTGGAACAGATAGGGATATTTTCTATAAACGATGGGATGTGACCAATGCCTTATGGACTATCACAGAAGTGGTTTCAACAGAAAGTACAGCTAATTCTTCTTGGCCTTCTCTTGCGGTCGATACTTTAGGGAATGTCCACATAGTGTGGTGGGAATATACAAATTATGGTGGGAGTGGAACAGATAGGGATATTTTCTATAAACACTGGGACGCGGCTACTACTTCATGGACCACAACAGAAGTGGTTTCAACAGAAAGTACAGGGCATTCCCGTGTTCCTTCTCTTGCGGTCGATACTTTAGGGAATGTACATATAGCGTGGCGAGATTATACGAATTATAACGGGGCTGGTACAGATGCAGATATTTTCTACAAACGCTGGAACGCTTCTACCTCCTCTTGGTCCATTACTGAAGTCGTTTCCACAGAAAGCTATAGTTATTCTTGGCAGGCTTCTCTTGCTGCTGATTCTACTGCTAATGTCCACATAGTGTGGTGGGATGATACAGATTATGGTGGGAGTGGAACTGACGCAGATATTTTCTATAAGCACTGGAACGCGTCTACTTCCACTTGGACTACGACAGAAGTCGTTTCCACAGAGAGTACAGGACCTTCTTTTTATCCATCTCTTGCTATGGATACTTTAGGGAATATTCATGTAGCGTGGTGTGATGAAACGGATTATAACGGGGCTGGAACAGATAGGGACACTTTCTACAAAAGATGGGACGTTGCAACCACCTCATGGACCACTACTGAAGTTGTTTCTACAGAAGGTGTAGCTAATTCTTATCATCTTTCTCTTGCGGTCGATACTTTAGGGAATGTGCGTGTAGTATGGTGTGATGAAACAGATTATAGCGGTGCAGGAACAGATGCGGATATTTTTTATAAAGCTTTGACAAGTATTCCTCCTCCTCTTGCTCCTGAACTAGCTTTCATTGTTCCTAACCCTACTGATATTGATACTGTAAATCTAGATTGGAAAAATGTACAATGGGCAAACGCTTACTATGTTTATCGTTCCACTACTTACATCTATTCTGTAGAAGGACTCATTCCCATTTCTACTGTTTCTTCCAGTGACTATATCGACACTGTACCTTCTGAAGGAGTCTACTACTATGTTGTCGTAGCTGGAAACCTCGTTGGAAACAGCTCTCATTCCAATTGTCAATATGTAGAAGTAATCTTTTCTGATCTTGAAGCTCCTGAATTAGCTCCTATTCTACCTAATCCAACAGATTCAGATAGTATCTCTTTAGTATGGGATAGTATTGATGGGGCAGTAGAGTATTATGTCTACCGTTCTGTTTCGTATATCTGGTCAGTAGAAAGTTTGACACCAATAACAACAGTACTCTCAAACTCTTATGTAGACTCTCTTCCTTCAGAAAACTACTACTTCTATGTCATTGTCGCGAACGATGGAGTCAGAAACAGCACTCATTCGAATTGTGAGTATGTTGAGTATAAGGTTCCTCACCTTCGGGAATTCGGGATCATTTCTAGTTTGGTAATTAGTGCTTTTGTTGTCTCACTAATTATAATAAGAAAACGTAAAAATAAACTAAAATGAACTAGTTCTAACTAGTTCTTACTTTTTTTTAATTTTACATCTGAAATTTCGCTTTAATTTTCATATGAATTTTGTCTTTTTTGGTGGTTAATAGAGAAGGTAAATTGGAGGTAAATCTGAACTAAAGGGGAAATACTTTTATTTCTAGCGATTGTTGTTAACAATTTGAAAAATCTTGTTTGTTGTAAACGGGAATGAAAACTTAAAAAAAGGTTGATAATATGAAAAAGATAAAAACGAAAATAATTATGAGCTTAAGTGTTCTCATTATTAGTTTTTTAATAAGCACTTCTTCGCTTAATATAAATAGCACACAAGCTCTAGTAGATGAAAACCATAATCATTACACCATAGATTCTTTTGTTCAATCTACTTGGAAATGGAATGCAACAGAGGTTGTTTCTACAGAAAGTACAGGTATTTCTGGTGCTCCTTCTCTTAGTGTTTCCCCTACTGGTACTGTCCATCTTGCGTGGGAAGATTATACTGCTTATGCCGGGAGTGGAACAGATGGGGATATTTTCTACAAACGCTGGGATGCTACTACTTCTTTATGGACTACTACAGAAGTCGTTTCCACAGAGAGTACAGGTGAATCTGGTGATCCTTCTCTTGCAGTCGATTCTGCAGAGAATATTCATATAGCTTGGCAAGATGAAACTGATTATACTGGAGCTGGAACAGAATGGGATATTTTCTATAAACGCTGGGATGCTTCTACTTCTTTATGGATCACCACAGAAGTCGTTTCCACAGAAAGTACAGCTAATTCTATCTTTCCATCTCTTGCACCAGATTCTGCAGGGAATATTCATATAGCTTGGTGGGATCAAACTGATTATGCTGGGGCTGGAACAGAATTTGATATTTTCTACAAACGCTGGGACGCTTCTACCTCCACATGGACCACGACAGAAGTCGTTTCCACAGAAAGTACAGGTCATTCAAATCATCCTTCTCTTGCTGTCGATGCTGCTGGGAATGTGCATATAGCGTGGGGTGATCAGACTGCTTATGCTGGGGCTGGAACAGATTGGGATATTTTCTATAAACGCTGGGACACTTCTACCTCCACATGGACTACTACAGAAGTCGTCTCCACAGAAAGTACAGATGTATCTGCTAATCCTTCTCTTGCAGTTGATTCTACTGGTACTGTCCATATAGCTTGGCATGATCAAACTGATTATGCTGGAGCTGGAACAGAATGGGATATTTTCTATAAACGCTGGGAAGCTTCTACCTCCACATGGACCACGACAGAAGTCGTTTCCACAGAAAGTACAGGTGATTCTAGTTATCCTTCTCTTGCTGTTTACCCTACTGGTACTATCCATGTAGCGTGGCATGATTTTACTAACTATGCTGGGGCTGGAATAGAATTTGATATTTTCTATAAACGCTGGGAAGCTTCTACCTCTTTATGGACCACGACAGAAGTCGTTTCCACGGAAAGTATAAGTGGTTCTGAAAATCCTTCTCTTGCTGTGGATTCTGCAGGGGATGTGCATGTAGCGTGGCAAGATGAAACTGATTATGCTGGGAGTGGAATAGATATTGATATCTTTTACAAATTTCTCGAAGGTCCTCTTGTTGCGCCTGAACTAGCCTTTATTATCCCCAACCCTACTGATATTAACACTGTTTTTCTAGACTGGAATAATGTACTTAAGGCAACCACCTACTATGTTTATCGTTCTACCTCTTACATCTGGTCAGTTGAAGTACTCGTACCCATTGCTACTGTTTCTTCCAGTGAGTATATCGATACTGTACCTTCTGAAGGATTTTATTACTACGTTGTTGTTGCTGGGAACTTTGTAGGTAACAGCTCTCACTCTAATTGTCAATATGTCGAAGTGAAGTTTCCCGGACTTAAAACACCTGAATTAGCCCCTATTTTGCCCAATCCAACAGATTCAGACAGTATCTCTTTAGTATGGAATAGTATTGATGGTACAGTAGAGTATTATGTCTACAGATCTGTTTCGTATATCTGGTCAGTAGAAGGTTTGACACAAATAACAACAGTACTCTCAAACTCTTATGTAGACACTCTTCCTTCTGAAAACTACTACTTCTATGTCATTGTCGCTAACGATGGAGTCAGAAACAGCACTCATTCTAATTGTGAGTATGTTGAGTATAAGGTTCCTCACCTTCGGGAATTCGGGATCATTTCTAGTTTGGTAATTAGTGCTTTTGTTGTCTCACTAATTATAATAAGAAAACGCAAAAATAAACTAAAATGAACTAGTTCTAACTAGTTCTCACTTTTTTTAATCTTTGATTTCTAGAAAATGCTTTTATTCCTATTACTTGTTGTTCATAGTAAGAATAATTTCGTATAAATTATTATGAAATTGATTACTGAAAATGGTTATTACAATGAAATTTACAAATGATAAAATCTTTATGAGTTTAAGCATTCTCATCATAGCTTCTTTGTTGAGTTTTTACTCTCTTAATGTATTTAATGGAATTTCTTTTGCAGTTGGAAATACTAATCTAGACAACACATACTCCCTTGATGAATCTATCTGGATGTGGACGACGACAACGGTTGTATCTACTGATAGCACAGATGAATCTTGGTACCCTAAAATTGCAACTGATTCTAATGATAACGTGCATTTTGTGTGGCAAGAACAAAATTATGCTGGAACAGGAGATGATTGGGATGTTTTTTACAAACGCTGGAATGCTTCTACGTCTTTATGGACAACTACTGAACTAGTTTCTACAGGAAGCACTAATCATTCAGTATTTCCTTCAATTGCTGTGGATGCTGTAGGAAATGTCCATATAGCCTGGCATGAAGAGATTGGATCAGAATTTGATATATACTACAAATATTGGAATGCTTCTATTTCTAATTGGAGCTCTACTGAACGTGTTTCTACTGAAAGCACAAGTACATCCCAAGGACCTTCGCTAGCCGTAGATTCTATTGGAAATGTCCATATTGCTTGGTACGATTATTCCAATTATCTAGGAGCTGGAACGGATAGAGATATCTTTTACAAACACTGGAATGTTTCATCCTCTAGTTGGTCTATAACAGAGGTTGTTTCAACTGAAAGTACAAGTTGGTCTAACTGGCCTTCTCTTGCTGTAGATTCTGTAGGAAATGTGTATATAGCGTGGCAAGATTATACTGCTTTTGCTGGAAGTGGAGGAGATGCTGATATCTTTTATAACTACTGGAGCTTTTCAACATCTTCATGGAATGCAACAGAAGTTATTTCTACAGGTAGTTCAGATGGTTCTGGAAATCCTTCAATTGCCGTGGATACCATAGGAAATGTGTATATAGTTTGGGAAGATTATACTGATCACTATCTTGGAAGTGGAACAGATGTTGATATCTTCTACAGATGTTGGAATGCTTCCACTAATTCATGGTCTACTTTAGATATAGTAACAACAGAATCTGATGATCTTTCTATAGACCCTTCTATTGCAGCAGATTCTTTTGGGAATGTACATGTTGCTTGGAAGCAGTGGTATGGGATTTATCATAAGTTCTGGGATTCTTACTCTTCTACTTGGACTCCAGTAGAACTGATTTCAACTGAGAGTAATGCGGATGTACAGAATCCTTCTCTCGCAGTAGATACCACAAGAAATGTACATATTGTTTGGTCAGATAGTGCCGATTATGATTCTTCTGGTTCAGATCATGATATTTTTTACAAACAAACAACAGAACCTCCTATCTTTCCTGAAATAGTACTTAATCTACCTTTCACTCACAGAACTATCTATCTTACAATTTTGGTTTTTGGTAGCTTTATTTTGCTTTTAATAATCAATAAACGTAACAAAAAACTAAAAAGAACTAGCTTTATCTAGTTCTTCTTTTTCTTTAATCTTAGAATTTAATCTAAGGCCATATTTCACTCTGAAAAACTAAATAAAATAGAAAATGAAGGTTATCATTAAAGCTTCGAACTACAAAAAAAAAAAAGAAAAATTGAAGAATCTATTTTTTACGTCTTATTGAAACAGTCATTACTAGCAGTAAAGATAAAGCTATGGTTAAACTCAATGTCAATGTTAAATTATATTCTGGTACAGCTGGATCATTTAATGGATAATAATCTACTGAACCTGCAGAACCTGGAATGTTATAAGGACTGCTTACCCAATTTGACCACCAGTTACCTTTTTCATTAGAGATATCGAACCATACGTTATTTACTCCATTATCTTCTGCTTGATTATCATTATCAATGAAGTAATTTCCGTAAATCGTTGCAGATGTACCTGAACAAAATAAACCTATCTCTGTATTTTCTATGATTTGATTATTTGTTATTCTGCAAAGATTAGAAGCTAAGAGAACTATTCCATAGGTGTTTCCTTCAAATACATTATTTGTTAAAACCACCTCATCCGCTAAAATCCATGCTCCTTCATCTTTGTTAAAAGACATTATTGTTGAATCAATTGTGCTATAGTGTGATGATACACATCGTAGTCCAGATAAACCATTATATTCTGCAAAACTATTCGTTATTGTTGTATATTCAGAGTCTCGTAAATTGAAACCATATCTTGCATTATATGAGCTATTACAGTTTACAATATTGATGTATGTTGAATAATATAATTGAAATCCATTTACATTATTGTTTGAAGTTTCACAATCAATGATATTGCACATTGTGCTATAAGCTATAAATATCGAAATACATGCTCTGTTTAAGGTTAGTCCAGTAATTGTAACATTATCACAAGCAACTAGGTATATTTGTCCATATATATCAGAAGATATAACCTTATCAAAGTTATTCACAAACCATCCTAACTGTTTTTCATTAACAGAATTGTTTGCTATTGTATGACTCATAAAATCAGTATCTAGTGCATTTCTTACATCTAAACCGTCATTAGTAAAAGTATTATTTTTGATAATAGTATTCCTACATTCTGCGATTCTTAATCCTCTATCTACATTGTATGATATGTTGTTAAATTGGACAGTGCAATCAAAAGAATGTTCTATTTTAATTCCATAAATATTTTCATAGATTTGATTGCCTTCTATTTTTACTCCGTCTGCATAATCAATAAGAACTGCTGCACCACTTTGAGTAAATGTATTGTTGACGATTGTACAAGAAAAGGGTGCGATTTCTAGAAGTTCTATAGAATTATATTGAGTAGATAAGAAACAGTGTTGAATTACAAAATTCATAGTGGTATTGAAAACTGATATGCCATAGTTTTCTGTGATACTTAAGTATTCTATTAGATAAGGAGTACTTGGACTGCCGTCTCCTGGAAACCCTAGATCTATGAAATCTTGATCTTCATCTATGTCAATCGTGCCAGAAATGATGTAGTTAAGTTCTATGTTTTGCTCTTGCTGTTCGCTTGATGAATTTACTAGCATTATGTTAGTTTGAATAGTTATAATAGTTAACAAAGAAATTACTAAAGATGTAACTATTAAAAATTTCAAATCTTTTTTCATTTTTATCACCGGTCTAGTTTATATAAACCAAAGCTTACTTCCCCGATTTTCTTATAAAAACGTATTGTAAAACGAATTGAATTCAGAGATGTAAATCAATACTCCATCTGAGATTCCGCTTTATTATCGATTTAAAATCTGCGACCTTATTTAATTTAGGATGCACAAACGATTAGTAAGATTAGATACTTAAGGTGAAAAAACAATTTAAACAATATAAGTGCAAAGTCGAGACATGAAAGCTGTTCAGCTAATTTCTTGGAGTGGTCTCTTTATTTACTACTGCCATTGATCGTGTAATATTCCTATAGCACAAAGATATCCACTAAGAATCGCACCAGTGAAACCACCACCAGGAAATGTCCAAGCTGAAGCGAAATAGAGATTCTCAATTGATGATTTTTGTTTAACTCGATTGGGTACAGCTTGTTCCGGTGTTTGAGCATAGCCATAAATTGAGCCTTGTGGATTCAGTGTATAGCGTTCAACTGTTTTTGCTGTTGCAATTTCATAGTAGTCTATTTCTTGTTTGATTCCGGGAATTACTCTTTCTAATCTATCAAATAATATCTGTGCAACTTCTTCTTTCTTTTTATCATATTCCTCTTTTGTTAAATTTTCCCAATCGGCTGTGTAATCGACTGCACATATAGAACCTACCCCTTTTCCTTTTGGGGCTAACTGAGAGTCAATTTGACTATAATCAACGAAAACAAAATTCTTAGACGATAAATCTCCTTTCATACAATTAGCTAAATCAGTTTGGTTTTTCACTTCACTATCTACGATAAATGTAGAGTAGCATTTGTTCCCTATTTCTTTTATTGGTTTCTTAAAACCGATATATATCGAAAAGACTGAGCAAGAGTTTTTTAAATTCATCGTTTTTGTTTTTAAAACAGCTGTATCATCTGAAGATAATAAATTATTCACAACATTAGGAATAGCTGCATTCGCAATTATTTTTTCAGCAAATATTTTCTTTATCTCTGTATTTTCACCCCTTGTTTCTCTATATTCAACCCCTATTGCTCTATTATTTTCAACTATAATCTTCTCAACTCGGTAACCAAGAAGAACTTCACCACCGTTGTTTTGTATTACTTGAGAAAGATAGTCAGAGAGTTTCTGTGAACCTCCTTGTATATAATACGCTCCTCCATTATAGTAGCTACTTTGAGCAATACAATAATAAAACATAGACATAGAATAAGGATCATCATGATAATAACCAAGATTAGCTAAAAGGACAAGTTTTAAATCATTGTTTTTGATGATTGTATCTAAGAAATTGCCTACAGAAATTTTTGGGTACTTTACAAGATTTGGATATAAAATTGGTACAAAAGGAAATATGAGTAGTTGTTTCCATTTCTTTTTAGGAAAGTTAAACATATCTTTTGGAAGATTAATAATTACATCGAAATATTTTCTTATTCCAGACTCTTCATCAGGAAAAACACTTACAAGGTTTTTGATGGCTTGGTCAACATTATGAGGAATAACAATATCTAATCGTTCATTTGTGAAACGATAGAATTCAGGAATTTCTAGAAACTCAACATTTTCAAAAACGTTTAAATCTTTAAAAATACTTACTTTGAAATCATCTTCATGTAATCCATCCATTTCATGAAGACCAACTTCAAGTGTATATCCTTTCCGCTTGAATACTGTTGCACACCCCCCAGGAATAGTATGCTGCTCAATTAGTAGAACCTTTTTTCCCTCTTTAGCAAGTTTGGCTCCTGAAACAAGTCCTCCGAGACCTGCACCAATTACTATTATATCATTTTTCATAAAATTAAATATCCATTTAAATTATTTAAACTCTCGTAAATCTGAATAATTTAATTTCAAGGAGAAATTAAGCTACATCAATGATTTCTTCATCAAACTGACAAAAACCGTCTTCAATATAGGTTTCATAATCACATATTTTCACGATGATTATTGCCTTCATGATTTTACAATACTTACTTGTTGCAGAAAATTTAGCAGGAAATAGTACCCATTCCAATTGCAGATATGTAGAATACAAGCTACCCCATCTAAGAGAATTTGGCACAATATCAAGTATAATATTAAGTGTATTAGTTGTCTCACTAGTTATACTGAGAACCCGCAAAAAAAAGTCTAAACCGAACTAGTTTAACTAGTTCTTTTTTTAATTTCTTACTTCATGTGAATTTCTTTTAGAGATTCATGGTTTGTATGTAAAATCTGAAAACAATTTTAAATAAGATAGCTGCTATATCGAGTTATGAAAGCTGTTCAATTGATTAAAATTGACAAAGATTTAGAAAATATGGAGATCCCCACACCAGCTCCCAAACTTGGTGAAGTACTAATCAAAATTGAAGCTGCAGGAATCTGTCATTCTGATGTACATTATCGAGATGGTGTTTCTTCAGTTGGACGCCTACCTATTTCCTTAGGACATGAGGTTGCAGGAGTGATAGAAGAGGTAGGAGAAAATGTAACTGATTTTCAGAAAGGAGATAGAGTTTGTCTCAATTATATGATAACTTGTGGGAAATGCAAATACTGCATTCAAGGGACAGAACAATTTTGTGTGAAAGGTAAAATGATTGGTAAAGATGTTAATGGAGGATATGCAGAGTATATTGCAGTACCAACTAGAGGAGTATTCAAACTACCTGAATCAATTTCATATGAACATGCTTCAGTAATGATGTGTTCATCAGCTACTTCACTCCATGCTCTCCGAAAAACTCGATTTAAAACTGGAGAAACTATAGCTATTTTCGGATTAGGGGGTCTGGGAATATCTGCTCTACAGCTAGCTAAAGTATTAGGAGCTAGAGAAATTTATGCAGTGGATATTGATTCAGAAAAACTTGTAACAGCTGAAGAAATGGGAGCTGTTCCAATAAATGCTAAGAACAATGATCCTGTAGATAAAATAATGGAATTAACAGATAGAGAGGGTGTTGATGTTGCTTTGGAGCTTATTGGACTTTCGTTAACAATGGATCAAGGAGCTAGATCACTAACCCGATTTGGTCGACTAGGGTTAGTTGGTATCACAGCAAATACATTCGATATCAGTTCATATGAAGCAATCTGCAGAGAAAAGGAGATTATTGGAGTTTCTGACCATTTACTATCTGAAATACCCTTTCTACTTAATCTTGCACAAGAGGGAAAATTAGATTTAAACAAGGTAGTAACGAGAACAGTCCCCCTAGAAGCTGAAGCTATCAATGAAGTTCATCACCAATTGAAGGAATTTAAAGCTGATTTCAGAACAGTCATAAAGCCTTAGTTTTTCCTTCTTTATTCTCTCCAGATGAATTGACCCTTCATTGAACCAACTAATTTTCTGTTTTTTACTAGGAATTCTCCCCTGAGAATGGTTGATTCGACCATCCCAGTGGTTATTATATTTTCATATGGGTTATTATCTGATTGAGAATGACTTGAATCGATATACAACACCTTTTCAGGATCAAATATAACAAAATCTGCATCAGACCCAACTTGTATTATCCCTTTCTTTGGAAAGAGTTTATGAATCTTCGCAGGATTTAGTGTGAATTTATCTATTATCTCATCACCAAAAAGATGATACATAAGAGAAAAACTAAACTCTAAACTTCCTAGCCCTTTTGGTATTTTACTTGCTTCCTTATAGCGCATTTTTTCTTCTTTGGTAAACGGACAATGATCAGTTCCAATGGTATCTATGACTGAAATATTCTCTTTGAGTTTTTCCTGTTCTTTTGATGAACGCAACGGTGGAGCTAGAAGGAAGAGGTTACCATTATCATTATCATACATATCCTTTGTTAGATGGAAATATTGTGGGCAGCTTTCAATGAATATATTCTTACCTAGAAGTTCTTTGTATTTATCATTCAGAAGCTCAATTGATGAACCACAGGTAACATGCACAAAATAGAGCTTTCCTTTTATTTCTGCTACAATCCTAGCAAGTTTTTCTATCTCTTCTATTTCTGAAGCTGCTGGTCTAGAACTTTCATAACTCTCTACTGTATCTTCGACATTTGCATTGATTATCATCTCATCATTCTCAGCATGAACTAAAATCAGTGTATTTGTCTTATTGGAATTCTTCAAAAACTCTTCAATTTTGGTATAAGAAATTTTGCGATTAGATTCAGAATATGTGGTAAACAATTTAACCGAAGGGATTCCACTTTCGCGTGAAATCTTGATGAGTTCGTCCACATCATCATTAAAATTACCAACTGCTGTATGAAAAGCATAATCAATATAGGATGTTTTTGTTTCGCTTTGTTTCTTCTTTAGCACTTCATAAAATCCATGAACATAACTTATTGGTTCAAGAAAATCTATAAATGTTGTAATGCCACCAAAAGCTGCAGCTTTTGAAGCACTTTCGTAATCATCACTTGATTTGAATTCACCCAAGTCAAGGTTGATATGAACATGTGGATCAATGAAACCAGGGAGGACTAGTTTATTTGTACAGTCTACAATTTTTTTGCATGGTAGGATTTTTCCAGAAGGAACAATTTTTGTAATTTGTTGATCAGACATATAGATGTCTTCGAGATAAAATTTTCCATTACGGTATACAGAACCATTTACAAGGCTCATGCTATATTTAAAATCCTTTTTCACGAACTAATACTTTCATACACTCATATTAATATTGTCTTTTTAGAAGAGAAATAGAGCAAATTTTTTTGAGAATATACTTATTAACACAAAAGAAAAGGATTCTTAATGAATGAAATGGATAATTCTGATAAAGAAATTGTTTCAGGTACGAAGGGTATTTTATCCTTTCCAGGTTTTCCTATTGTTATAGGATGTATTGGTAAAAATCTTATAACCATAGCTGCAATTAGTATGGTTTCATTCGATAATCCTCCTTTAATTATGATTGGAATTATTCCCAAAAGATATTCATTTGAACTAATAAAAGAAGTAAAGGATTATTCAATAAATATCCCCACAATTGAACTTTTAGATGATGTGAAGCATATCGGGAAAATTTCAGGTAGAGATGTTGAAGATAAATTTAAAGCAACAGGTCTTACACCAGTAAAAGCTTCAAAAATAAGTTCATATCTAATAAAAGAATGTCCTGTTAATCTAGAATGTAAGGTTGTTCATACTCTTGATTTAGGGGGGACGCATACGTGGTTTGTTGGTGAAGTAGTAACTGCTCATTTAGCCAAAGATTATGATCGGTCTAAAGCATTCATTTTCTGGCCTAGCCAATTTAGATATGTTGGTGACGTAATCGAAAAATGAAAGGAGCTCTTTGAGTCGTTCAATATGGTCATAACAAGTCGTGATTGTTCATCTCATGTGGCTTAAAAGAAAGTTTTTAAAGAAAAATTAGTATTGGCAGAACAACAAGATTAGTTTAAAAGAAATTAGTCTAAACTATAAAGGAGAATTATTATGAGAAGTTTTGTAGGGCGTGACATTATATCATTAAAGGATTTTGAACGCCATGAATTTGAGCGAATATTTGAGGTTGCAGATAAACTAGCCCCGATAGCTCGCAATAGAAAAAATGTAGATTTATTGAAAGAGAAAGTAATGGTAACTGCTTTTTACCAGCCTTCAACCAGGACTCGTTTAGCTCATGAAACAGCCATGCTTCGATTGGGTGGTAAGGTGACAGGATTTTCTGACGCTAAAATGACCCGTGCAGGTGACTTTTATATGGAATCCATCAAGGATACTTTCAAAATGCTCGAGAATTACGGAGACGTCATCGTTATGAGGCATTTCCAGAAAGGCGCTCCCAAAGAAGCTGCTAAATGGGTAAGTGTTCCTATTATCAATGGCGGGGATGGTTGGGGTGAACATCCTACCCAGATCCTTACTGATCTCTATACTATTTATAAAGAAAAAGGTCACTTAGACGGATTAAGGTGGGTAGCTGTAGGTGACATGAGAATGCGAACCATGCACTCCCTTGGTCATGCTTTAACTCAATTTGACTGCCCAATCACTTTCATATCGCCAAAAGATATGGAATTACCTGATGAATACCGTGAGGATTTCAAAAGGAATGGTCTGAATTTTACCGAAGGTAATGATGTTCGCACAGTTATCGCAGATGCTGATGTGATCCTTGTTGAGCCAGTAGTTCAGCCTGATTACACTAAATCCCGTGATGAAAGAGATGGTGACGTTGCACTAACTCCCCCTGAATTCCAAATC
>JAUWEG010000056.1 GCA_030608385.1 Candidatus Heimdallarchaeota archaeon | reverse complement strand
TATTCTTGCACTTGAGAATAAAGATTCTTGACTTCATCATTAAGTGATGTGGTTGAATATTGTAAGGATGAAAACAAGTAAAGATAGAATTTCTTTTCATGAATATCTTCATGTTTTTTGAACCATTCTTCTAACTGTTTTGGCTTAAGATTAGGATCGTTAATATTTCCTTTAACTATTTTATTAAAATCTTGAGCTAATTTCTCGATATCTTTCATATCAGTTTTAATCTTTGGATCTTTAACATCTGAATAAAGATCAGATAAATCCCAAGCGATTATTTCTTCTAGCATAAAATGATTGAAAATTTACTGTTTAAGAATTTTTGTAATTGGAAGAGTGTGTTTCATAGACCAAGATTTGAATTTGTAGAAGAATTGCACTTTATTTCAATTATTAAAATGCCGACAGCATGTTTAAATATCGTTTAAAACTAGTTTTAAGTGGATTAGATGCACCCGAGAAAAATATTTTTTTCTATAACTATAACTATTATATTCTTTTCGAGTTCTTTGCTTATAGAAACATCAGCATGTATTTGTGAATGTGATCCCAGTCAACGAATATTTAGTTTAGGTTTAATGTCAATTTTCGAAAAGAATGATATAAACAATGAAATATCTATCTTAATTCAAAAAAAATTACCATCTATTGGGATAGGTGTTGGAATTCATGAAGTAACTCATTGGGGGAATGTATTCCCTAGAACCAGTCAGTACCCATTAATTGATTTTGACTATATTCCAACCTATGCAGAAGGAGGATTCGATTTATTTGCATATGAACATCCATTTGAGTTAGATTATTTCACACCAGGGATGGGTTATTACTATCCTAAATTTGAAAAATATGACTCTATATTTTTCTCACAGTATGTAAACCCATTATATGATACAAAAGCATGGTATTACTATAGTACTTTTGACCATAATGAACGAACCTCATTCAGTTATGAGTTACAAGAAATTCTCTATGAAGATCTTCCCTCAATTCCAATCTACTATCCAAGAGAGCTAGTTTTTCTAAGCTTTGACGTCGCAGGATTTGATGAGAATCTCTTCTATTCAAGTGAAATAAGAGCTGATAAGTGGTATGGTTCAAGTGATGGTTGGTTTAATTACTCTTTACCTGTTTCTTTCAAAGAATTTAATTATTTTACAAAAGAAAATGGAAAAGATCTTCTTTGGTTAAACGGTGTTTATGGTTCATTATTTAGAAGAGCGCAAGAGACAAAATATTGGGAATCATTCTTGGCTTCTAATTTTAGTTATTCAGAAGTTGTTGATCGGAAACTCAATGTAACTGTTGAAATTAATCCTGAAGCGAAGTTTAGTGATGGAAGTTCTGTATTGGCAGAAGATGTAAAATACACTTATGAGTTGCTTCTTTCACCTGAAGTAGGAGCAACAGATTATAATCTCTTAACAACAGTGTTTGCATCAAATGGATCTATAATAGTTAAAGATTCCACCACAGTTAAATTCTGTTTCGAAAATATTTCTAATTATCCTTTAAGCTACCTTTCTCATGGTATTATTGATAAAAGTTATCTAGAACCATTCATATCGAGTTATGGATATAGCATTTTTGATGAGCAACCTTTTACAGGTAATGTTTCAGATGCTTTAGTTAGGTCTTGCGGTCCCTTCAAATTGGACTACATAAACAAAAATAATAATGAAACTCTTTTAATCCCTAATCCATACTGGTTGGAAGGTGAACTGTCTAGCAATTTAACTTTTATCAAAATGGAAGATCCAGAGGAGGCTTTTATTGATTTCTTAGATGGTAAAATAGATATTATGGATAATTTATACACAGAATACTTGTTAGTACAAATTCCTTATAATAATTCAATGTATCAAATAAGATTTGTTGATGTTCCAATCACTTATGAGTTAGCTGTTAATATGAAACATCCTGTTATTGGAACAGGAGAATTAACACCAGTTGGGACACCTGGAGGAGCTAAAGAAATGAGAAAAGCAATAAGTCATATAATTCCAAGAGAATACATAGTTTCTGAATTTTTGAAAGGATTAGGTGTACCAGCAGGTTCATACATCCCTAAAGCTTGTGTTGGATATAATAGTGATCTTCTTCCTTATGCATATGACTTTGATTTAGCTGTAGATTATACTGAATATGGGGGTTATGTATGTATGTGTACACCAACTCAAACTACACCTTCAGGGGATAGAACGGTTTTCCTTATTACACTCTTCTCATTAATTTCAGTATCTATTTTGTGTCAAACTAAATTAAAAAAATAAAAAGTGAAAAATGTGAAAAGAAATATCCTTCTAATTACTATTGTTTTACTTATTCTCAGTCCTCTAATAATTAGTTCAAATGATCAGGAAGTTAATCCTACTTTCTCTCTCTATGTTCTCGCTTATGATTCTCCTATAAGATGTCCTGGATATTCACTCTATATTTATTCACAATTGGAAGAACTGGGGATTGACATTCTTGATTATGATAGTGCAGATTTTAGTGAGATAGCTATTAGAACCTGGGACTATCCTTTAATAGAATATGACTATATACCCTCTTACGAACAAGGAGGGTTTGATATTTGTATTCTTCAAAGCCAATGGAATCTTGATTGGAACCCACTTGGAAGGTTTAGTTCATGTTGTTATCCTCTTCATCGGAGGAATTTTTGCCAATTCTGGAATTTGACTTTTGTTTCTACTCTAACCCAATATGAAAGTTCCAGAGATTATGCTGATTTTGATAATTATTTATCAGCTCTACAGAATATCCTATTTGAAGAATTACCAGCTATTTCAATTTACTATAAAAGTGATATCTTTCTCTTAAATAAAAATATCAGTTCGTTTGATACATTCCTTTTTAGTCAAAATCAATTCAATCCAGAAACATGGGAAGACTCATTTGATGATGAGTTGATTTACATCCATCCGTTCAATGAAACTGGTACAGAACAGTATTTAGGTGTACCTAATAATTTCATTTTCCCAATTTCTTATATAGATGGAAAGTGGATAAAAAGTGTCTACGGATCTCTGTTTAAAAGAGATTCAATTTCTTATGAGTATATTCCTTATTTAGCTCAAGATTTTACTATCGGTTCAAGTGGTTATAACATAACAATTAATCTTCGTTCTGACATAAAGTTCAGTAATGGAGATAATTTAACTGCTGAAGATGTAAAATACACTTACGATTTGATAAAAACACCCGCACTACGATCAACAGCATATTCTAATCCCTATAGTTCGATGATAACTAATGTGACAGTTGTTGATTCAAAAACATTGATTTTTGAACTTGAACATCCTTTTGCAAATGTTTTAAATCCCCATACGAGTCTTATTATTAATAGTTCTTTCGAGCTTCTCAATTTTGGTATCATTGAAAAATCTCTAGTAGAACCTCTTGTCAGTACATATGGATATGATATTTTTAGACAACAACCTTACTCTACTAATATTAGCAATGAATTACTGACCTCTTGTGGTCCCTATAGAATATCAGAGTTTAACTTAGAGAATCTAACCTATGAATTAGTTCCAAACGAGTACTGGTTTGGTGATGAACCTAAAATAAATAAAATCCAAATTAAACATGTAGCAGGAAAAGATGGAGGTTACATTGCAGTTCAAAATGGTTTTGCTGATGTTGCTGATAAGAACTATTTCTTTCATCCTCTGGATGTTGGTGGTCAAGCAAAAACTTCAATTGTTTCAGCTTTAAAAACCGAGGATTGGTACATAAATATGTTGCATCCTTATCTAGGAAAAGGTGAACTAACTCCTGTAGGAACTCCTGAAGCCGCTAAATACATAAGAAAAGCAATTAGCCATGTTTTAAACAGATCTCTTATTGTACAAGTTTGTAATGATTATGAAAGCGTACCAGCAATCACTACTCAACCTTATGATTCTATAGGTTTTGATCAAGGATTAGAACCTTACGTTTATGATGTTTCTCTTGCACAAGAATACATGGAAGAAGCAGGTTTTGATCTAATCAAAGAAACGCCAACTACTAAAACCTCTTTGATTTCACTATCTTTGTTAGTATTCTTAGGCTTAGTTTATATCGCTCATAGAAGAATGAAATAAATTATCATCTGACTAGTATTCTTTCCAAAAGATTTTATTAATTTCTTCCTACTGGGAAAGCTAACAATCATACCAGTATTGATTTAACTCTGCCCACTTTCCCACTCTCTAGTCTTACTTTGATTCCATGAGGATGGCTACTCGAGTTGGTGAGAATAGTTTTTACCACGCCTTTGGTCAATTCTCCGGTTCTTTGATTATGTTTCTCCACAATTGAAACTTGTGCACCGATTTGAATATTTTTTCTCTTTCTTGAAGGCATAACTGTATCTTCTCTCACTCTTTTTTTATCCTTAATTTGGCTGGTATATCTTTTGAAAGATTTTGTTTATTTCTTACAGCTGGAGAACCTATTCCTTCTCAATTCTAATGAAAGCAGCAGGTGGATAGAATAAAAATAACAAAGCAACAACTATTTTGTTGCTGCTGAGATATTTATATCTTCTATAAGAACATGAGGAATAAATGTTGGTACATTAACTTCCCAGCTTTTAATTTGCTTGATTTCTTTACCTAAAGCTATGACATTTTTGAAAACATTACCCATGGTGTCGCTAATTCTTAATTCTCTCACAGGTTTAGAAATCTCTCCATTTTCTATGATGAACATACCATCTCGGGGAATGGAGGAGAATATACCGTCTGCATAGCTAGTAAATCTTGTATACCAGTTATTGGTAATGTATAATGTTGGTTTTCCTTTAGTTAGTTCTAATAATTCCTCAAAAGTATGCTCTCCCGGTTCAAAGAAAACATTGGAGTTTTGAGGTAAAACTAAACCTGCATTTCCAGTACTTGTTGTACCTGCCTTTTTAGCAGTTGAAGTATTGTGGATAAATCCTTTCAGAATACCCTTCTCAACAATAACATTTCTACCGGTTGGATGACCTTCATCATCGAATGATTTAGAACCCAATCCATTTGGAAGAAGTGCATCGTCATAAACAGATACTAATTCTGGACCAATCGGTTCTCCTATTTTATCTTTTAACCATGACATTCCTATATCAACCATAAATGGATTTGCTGCTCCAGGAGTAGCTGCTACTACATCAGCTGCAACTCTGGGTTCTAGTAGAAGGTTATACTTCCCAGGATCCCCATTAGTTCCTCCAATTGCCATTTTAGCTATTTCTCCTGCCCTTGTTCCAGCTCTTTCAAAATCAACTTTAGAAAATAGTCTTCCTACTTCTACATCTGCTCCAGAGCTAGTTTCATCAATGAAGGATCTTATACTAAACTCATAACTTGTAGAGTTTTCGGAGACGCTAGCTCCTTTCGAAGATAGAAGATGTTCTTCTTTAACTTCCCAAGCTAAGACTCCAGCTGATCTCTTCGCACCTTCGGCATCAGCTGCATTTATAGCTCCTTCAACTTGATCAATAGATTGGTCGTGAAATTCGACGAAGTCAGTATCAGCTAAATATTCTATTGTGGGATAACTGAAAGGACCATCAGAAATTCCAAAATAGTTTTGATTTGGAGGTAATGATTTAGCAAGTTTCTCTAAAGATTCAAGAGCTGAAATTATCGAATTCTCTGAGAGATCTTGTATTTCCATAGCAACAGTCTTGGAGTCTTTAGCTGCAAAAACACCTAGTTCTAGAGACGCCCAATTTTTAGCTATTGTTATCTGGCTGTCTGCAAATCGTAATTGAGATCGATTTCCTCTATTAGCAGTTATTGCAAAATCATCAAATTCTAATGAATTGAGTTTATTCGCTGTTAAGTCTAGAATATTTTTTATATCTATTTTATTTACCATAATCATCACCTAACCTCAACATTTCTTATACGCATAAAGGACCCTCCATGATAAACAGGAGCACCTTGCATAGGATCGCCTTTACCGCAAGTAGCAGCATCGAATTCTAGATACTTCTCTTTTGCAACTGCATCTACTGATCCCCATAATTTTGGAGTGGTAGTTTCTATTACTGGTCTTCGAACCATATGTTTGATTTCACCATTTTCAATGAGATAAGCTTCTAATCCAACATATTTAGACTGATATCTTCGGTCATCAATATTCCATTCAGTGAAATTGTTCATAAAAACTCCAAGTTTAATATCTTCGAACAATTCTTCATATTCAAATGTTCCAGGAGCTAAGTATGTATTTGCCATTCTTGGTATTGGTTCCCTGTTGAAACCAATTGCTCTCGCAGCTGCTGTGCTATTTGTTCCCATCCATGCAGCACTCTCTCTGTTATGAAGCATTTCTTCGAAAATACCTTTGTTATGAAGATATCTTGGACCTGCTTTCACACCCTCATCATCATATAAATAATAGCCATAAGAACCTTCTAAGGTTGGATCATCTATAATTGTAACATGTTCGGATCCTATTTGTTGTCCAATCATATCCTCTTTAAGATAGCTTTCACCAGCTTGAGCTCCTTCTCTCCCTAAAATTCGGTCGCCTTCAGTTGGATGTCCAGTGTTTTCATGACACATGATACCGATAACATTAGGACCTACAACATAATCTATAACTCCTGTAGGCGCATCCTTTGCTTCAGTTACTATTTTGCTTAATTTAGTTACTTCTTTTGTAACGAAGTCTTCTATTTTCCAATAATCTAAAGATTCTAATCCTCCAGTTTTACCCTTCTGAATCATTATTTGCTCTTTCGAACCAGTAGTTGGATTAACAGCAACTATTATACCAAACAGCTGCAATCTGTCAATCTCACTTTCAATTTTAGCCCCTTCATTTGTAATAATATATTTCTTTTCTGTTTCATCTAGCATTTGGAAGAATCTAAAAGGAATAACTGCATTTGTCTTAAGTTCTGCAAGTAGTTTATCAACCCCCATTAATCTATTAATTTTATCTTCTGGGTCTACTTCAAAAGGTCTTTTTCCACTTTCTCCTAAAGCTTCAAACTTGACTTCATGGATTTTTTCATCACTAAAAACTATCTTTTTAGATCTTCTTTTACCAGTAGCTTCAGCCATTTTTGTAGCAAAAGCTACAGCAATACTCATCTCTTCCTTTGTCATTTCATTGAAACTAGCAAAACCTACTCCTCCATCTTTTAAGACCCTTATTCCTATTCCATTACTTCTTGTTATTGCTCCTAATTCAGGAACACCATTTTTGAGAATACTGGTGTTCATCAAAGAGTTAACATATCTTGCTTCAATATACTGAGCACCAAGTTTTTCTCCTTCTTCAATCGCTTTTTCTGCTAAATCATAAGAACTTGAAGGCATGTTCAAAGCAATAGAAAGGATATATTTAAAGCTATTCGAACACAAAAAAATAGTTTTTTTACCAAATATTTTTAAGAGACTTATTTTATTCCTTTGTATTCAAAATTTTGGAGATGCAATCAACGTCAACTGTTACAGCAAAAACAAGCACTATTGAGGGAGTTGAATTTACAGGTTCAAAAGTAATGAAAAGAATAGCAACATTAGATTTCCAGAGAGGTTTGGCCATATTTATGATGGTCTTCTTTCATTCAATGCAACATTTGTACGATTTTAGTTGGGCTACAGATGTTGAAAATCTATTGAAAATGAATTTTTTAATTGTTATTGGTATACTTCTTATGGTTTTCTTTGTAGGTTGGGCAGGATATTTTCTAATAATATCTGCTATTGTTAATGCATTAGCTATGTCAAAAAGAGCATCTAGAGGTCATAGGCCAGTTCAAATATTAACAAAACAAATTCTTACAGGAGTTGGAGTATTATTTGCTGCTATGTTGACTGAAGGCTTGGTTGGGTATTTTGGATATTTCGGCTTAGCTCTTAGGTCAGGAAATTGGAGTTACTCTAAATTCGTTCAAGTATTTATAGGTAGATCATTTTTCATGATGGAAACTTTGCATACAATTGGGTGGTGTATGATTATTAATGGAATAATTCATTATCTACTAATTAGGAAGAATGGTTTCAAGAAAATCAAAAGAAATGTTTTAGTTTATGCAATTCTAGTTGTTGCAGTTATAGTTGCTAGCCCATTAATGTGGAATTGGGGTGATAATATGAACTGGGGGGGATTTTATAATCTTAACTTTTTCTCAGAAGTATCTGTTGATCAGAGATATTTTAGCGTCTTTAGCTGGCCTAATGATGCTATTCAAAGAGATATAGGAACGTTTAAGTCTAGCTTTTTTACATTACTTACCGGTGATTTAGAACCTCTTTTTCCATTCTTGGCAACATCATTCGCAGGCGCATTAATAGGAACTCTACTAGCTAATGATAAACCCCCTAAAAGATTTCCATTCTATGGAGCTATGGCATCACTCGGGTTTATTTTACTAGGCGCGATTCTGATTGTAGCAGGATTACCTTTTGATTTCACTTGGTTCCGACCAGATCTAACTTACTTCTTGATTCTAATGGGCACATGGATAGGTGTTATTTCTCTGCTTCTTTACAAAATTGAATATAGAGGTGATCCTAAAAAGTTTGCAAACCGTAAATTAGTTCGTCTAATGCGTTTGTGGGGTATGATAGCTTTATCTATTTTTACTTTGCAGATTTTCTCACTTTTACCAAGATGGTTTGCCAGTCTTCTTCTGGTAGACGTAAATCTTGTAACTGATAAAATACCTTACGGTCAAGAAACTTATGTTTTTCTCCTTTGTTTCTACATCTTGTTTGCTTATCACTTGTTAGTTAAATTGTGGAGCAAAGTTAATTTCAAATTCACATTTGAATGGTTGATCATAAGATTCGTTACTTTAAGTTCAAAGAAGGATGTTTCTCAAAGATTAAATGTTGACATGGTGATGAATAAAACTACATGGATCAATTATAAAAGAGAGGAAGTTTATCGCACATCAGCTTTAATTCTCTGCATCCTTTTAGGTTTTCTCGGTTTACATAGATTCTACGTTGTCAAAAAGAAATCAGGATTTCTCTATCTGTTTACTGGAGGACTATTATTTATTGGTGTATTTTATGATATTTATCTTATAATTAAAGGAGAAGAACCATTTAGTATGAAGTGGTAACTTCCTTTACCTACTTTCTCTTTTTTTTCAACTTCAATTTGGTTAAACGATATATTATTAAATTAGAGATGATTGCATCAGTATTAGACTAAATAATCGGAGATAGATTAATGGTTTTAGCTACATGGCAAATCATACTCATTGGTACAGGAGCATCATTATTCGCTGGGTTGGCAACAGCTTTTGGAGCTATTCCTGTTTTCTTCAAGAAAGATATAAGCGATAAAACCTTAGATCTGTTATTAGGTTTTGCTGCAGGGGTTATGCTTGCAGCATCAGCGTTTAGTTTATTAGTACCTGCATTAAATCTTGACCCTTTAACATTTGGCTCTCAACTTAAATTTTCAGCATTTAATCTGTCTTTAAATGAATTGAATATTGAACCAGTTATAACTGAGTCAAGATTTCAACTAGGTAGTATCTGGGTTGTTGTTATTGGATTGCTTGTTGGAGCTTTCTTCATTGATCTAGTTGATAAATGGGCACCTCATGAGCATTTTGTTGCCGGTCCTGAAGGTAAAATGTCCAAACGTTTAGCAGCTACTTGGTTATTTATCATAGCAATTACAATTCACAATTTTCCTGAAGGCTTAGCTGTTGGAGTGAGTTTTGGTACTGGAAATGTTGGTGAAGGTTCTGTAGTTGCTATTGCGATAGGTCTTCAAAACATTCCCGAAGGAACAGCTGTAGCAATGCCTTTACTTAGAGAAGGATATTCAAAAAAGAAATCATTTATGATAGCATCTGCAACTGGATTAGTTGAACCTTTAGGAGCAGTAATAGGTGTTTCAGCTGTTTCATCTGCTCAATTTTTCCTAGGTTTTGGATTATCTTTTGCAGCAGGTGCAATGATATTTGTAGTTGTTGATGAGATAATACCTGAAACGCATGGAAAAGAGTATGCTAGACTTGTTACCTTTGGAGTAATTATTGGATTTGTTGTAATGATGTTTCTAGATAATTTCATTGAACCCATTCTAAGTGACTTAATTGGTCCTGTAACGTGATCAGCAAAAACAAAATAAAATAGGGATTAAGGATAAATCCCTCTTAATTCATATTGTTTGATAATTTTTTCTGATGCAATAGCATAAGCAGCTAGTCTCATATCTTTTATGTTATGTTCATCAGCATAGTCAAAGACACTATCAAAAGCTCTAACCATGATTTCTTCAAGTTTATTATTTACCTCTTCTTCAGTCCAGAATAATGCATCATTACCTTGAACCCATTCAAAATAACTGACGGTTACTCCACCTGCGTTGGCTAGAATGTCTGGTAAAACGAGAACATTTTTCTCTTTCAGGATTTCATCCGCATCTGGTGTTGTAGGACTATTGGCTCCTTCAGCAATAATCTTAGCTTTGATATTAGATGCGTTATACTTAGTTATTACACTTTCAATTGCACAGGGAGCTAATATATCAACTTCTAATTCTAGAAGCTCTTCATTAGAGATGTCTTTAGTTGAGTGTTGATATCCCAGAACTGTTTGGTCAGTATTTTCTGGGTTTTCGTATACATATTTGTAAAGATCCTCAACATCAAATCCTTCCTCATTAAAGATTCCACCGTGCCAATCTGATACCGCTATAACATTGGATCCACTTTCTGCAATGATTCTAGCGTACCAGGAACCTACATTTCCAAAACCTTGAACTGCAACTGTTGCTCCTTCTAAAGGTAATTTCAATCTCTTCATCGCTTGACGAGTGATAAAAAATACTCCTCTTCCTGTTGCAGAATCTCTTCCTAGAGATCCACCCAATTCAACAGGTTTTCCTGTTACAACTCCTAAAGCTGAATGTCCTACTAACATGCTATAAGTATCATAAATCCAAGCCATTTCTCTGGCAGATGTGTTGATATCTGGAGCAGGTATATCACTTCGAGGGTTGAATACATTGATCATTTGATGAGTATATCTTCTGGTTACTTTTTCTATTTCTTTTATTGACATCTCTCGAGGGTTACAAATCACTCCCCCTTTTGCTCCAGAATAAGGTAAACCTATAACAGCACATTTGAGCGTCATCCAGAAAGCTAGAGCCATAACTTCTTCTTTAGTAACATCTGGACTAAATCTAATTCCTCCTTTAGTTGGTAGGTTTTCATTATGATGAACACAAAAACCAGTAAATATTTCAAGCCGTCCGTCATCCATAATCACGGGAAAATTAGTCTCAATGATTCTGATGGGGTGTTTTAGAATTTTGATTATATTTTCATCAATCTTGAGAATCTCACCCATTTTTTCTAACTGCTTGACTGCCATTTCCCATGGATCAATCTTGTACTCTTCTGTCATGAAGAAAACAAAAATTACTACAATTTAACTTTTTTCAATAATAAGAAGTTTTAATTTATTTATTTTTACACTGGTGGAACTGATAATGGATAAGAATCAGTAGAATTACTATTCCCATCAATAATATAGTCTCCCGAGGTCCATTCGTTCCAATAATTCCCCAAAGTACCTATATTGTCCCATTCACCGTATTTTCCTTCATCATAGGCTTGAGATGTCCCAGATAAATTGTTGAAATAGAATGAATTTAGATATATTTTTGAGTATTTGCTTAACCAACAATTTTTTACCCCATATAATGTGTTATTTTGAAAAAGATTAAATCTCACTGTGTTATTATATGATTCCTGGTAAGAGATTGTACCTGGAAACTCTACTCTAATTTCTAAGCCTATTGTATTAAAAAGGAAGGAATTGTTTAACATATCAATAAACTGGGATTCTGATACCTGAAGACTTATGTTATTTCCTTCAAAATAATTATGCTTAATTTTACTATGTCCAGTACGGAAAATATGAATCCCAATTGCTGAATTATTTATGATTCTATTTTCTGTTATGTTTGAACTATTCATAGACCAGGCTAAAATTCCCTCTGAACATTCTCTAATGCTATTATTAGTAATCAATGAACAGCTTCCCTTCTGATATAAACCCAAATCTTGTCGGAGTATTGTGTTATTTCTAACTGTATTATACGCACCTTGTGATAAAATTCCTACATTACCAAAGTCAAAAAAGCCTGAGTTTTGTTCTATAACTTGCTCTGAATAGATATAATTTTCTTCAATAATAATATAGCTTGTATCTACCAAAAATACTCCAATATTATTATTTAAGATTGTATTATTTCGAATCAGAGAAAGAACACTTGCTACCAACCCAATTACGTACCAACTTCCCTCAAACATAACATTGTTTTCTATAATTGCTTTATCACTTCCTGTTACAGAAATAGATCCCTTTACAATAACATTGTCTCTTATATGTACAGTTCCTTGAGCAGCAGAATTAATATAAACTGCTGTTTCATTAGATTCAAGTTTACAATTCTTTATTTCAAAATATCTTGTTGTACCTTGTATTCTTATAGCTTCTAGGCTAGAATTGATATTCAGACCCTCAATTATGTAAGGATCATTCTCTTCTCCTGATCCTGAAAAACGATAATTCTCAAAATCTTGATCATTCAATATGATAATTGGATCATGTTTTTTATACTCTCTTTTAGATGGAAAGTAAACTGTAAATAAGATCGTACTAGTTACAATTCCACTCACCACTAATGTAGATATGAATATCAAGAGAATTTTGTTCTTAAAGAAGGAAATAATATCACTCTCTTCAGTATATAACCTATAAATTGTTGTAATATGCACTTATAAAATCTCTGCTTACCAGATTGTTGGAAACCAATTTGAAATTGGATCAAAAATATAATACAGATAATTTCTAATTGCATAAAAAATTGCTCCTACAATTGCCCCCCAAATTACTCCTCCTACAATGTCCCCAAAATAATGTACTTCTAAGGCTATTCTTCCATAACAAACAGCTATTGCCCAAAGTATGAAAATCCAACCAAATGTTGGAAAAATAAGTGTCATGAACATTGCTAAGCTTCCCATTCTTGAAGCATGACCACTTGGAAAACTAAAATGATCTCCAGTTGCGATATATTTTAGAGCTACTTGTTCATTGGGTCTTTTTCGTTTAGTAAGGTATTTTATTGTAGTCGTAGTTAGTCCTACAGCTCCTGCTAACGTCATCTGAATTAAATTATCTGACCTTTCCATGAAGACATCTAAGAAGAAAAATAAGATTGAAATTACAAACCAAGGTTGTGCATTTCCAGAAAGAGCAAAAAAACTAGCTATCTTGAGATTCTTTCGAGATTTTTGAGCTATTCTTTTAGATATTTTCTTATCCCATTCATCAATTTTCTTGAATAGCTCTGCCATAAAAATTACCTTTCAAAATTGTATTTAAGTATAAGCATTACTGCATTAGACCTTCTAATCATAGATTTCTTTGTTCTCATTATAGTATCTTCTAACTTCCTCTAGTTGATGGGGTTTATCCACATCCATTGCTATTTCTGCATCTTCATTTATGACAGCATGAACTCCATCCTTAACCTTAAACACCCTTCTATTAATTGATTTCATAAATTTATCTAGAGATAATCTTCTGAGTAGAAATCGAACAACTAGAAAAGGATTAAGAACAATTAGTTGGGATAGTACATTCTTTCGTTTATCTGTTAAATCATCCATGAGTTTCTCATAATTCAGCATTTTTCTAACATTGAAGATAGAAATATCCGCTCCACAAACTTGGAATTTGTTTTTAAATCTAGCATAGGTCCTATTTGAATTAGGAAATTTAGCTTCCATAAATTCTCTTGGAACAATAGAATAGTAAAAAACACCATCTAAGCCTTTTCCTGAAGTTGCTTCACATTTTTCAATAACTCTTGTCAATATCTCAGGAGTTATCAAAGGAATATCACTGGTAAGAAGAACAACTATTTCTGAGTAAGTTTCTTTTTTAGTAATAAATTTATCATAGATGTTGACAACTTTTCTAAACATGTTACTTGTATCTTCATTGAAAATCACTGGTAGATCAGTTTTCCATTCATCTTCAGACATGCCACTTATGTAAATTTCTCCAATCCTTTCACACTTTAAAATGGCCTTTACGATTCTTTCTAGAAAAATCTTCTCTCCTAGCTTGACTAACCCCTTTTTAGGAACATTTTCCATCTCACAAATAACATTGTCTCTTTCAGTATGTCCTGCTAAGATTATTGCATTATATTTTTCCATTATAGCACCTAAACTTATAACTTCTGTAAAATTGGCTCTATACTAAATTTCTTTAGAAATTCCTCATATTCGTCTGTTGTTAATTCTCTTTTTTCTCCACTAATTGCCACAATAGCTGCTTCTAAAGCATTAGTTCCAAAAGATCGTCCTCCTACTCTTGGTGTAGAAGTAATAATATATTTAACACCTATTTCTCTCAATTGTTCAACATCAGATGAGGTTGTTGTATTAGTTATAACGACTTTGTTCTTCATTCCATCAAGAGGCATATGTCTTTTAATGAAAAGAAAATCTCCAACAATCCACTTTGCTTTCTTAAAATATTTGGTGAATGATGGACTATGTATTTCTTGTTTTTCACCTGTTGGATAAATCCAGCTAAAAGGTAGTCTGCTGACAATAGGTAAGAGAATAATTCCTATTCTATTTACACTTTTTATAGTGTGCAAAGGAATACCTAACTTAAATCCCCACAATAAATCTCCAAATGTAATTAGTTTCCTTTTTCTTCCAACAAATTCCCATGCACTTTCTGCTTGATACCAGCGATCTACCGCAGCAGTCACTAAAGTTGCCCTACTTTCTTCTACTTCTTCAGGAAGTTTTTCTTCAGCAAACTGCATAATTCTCCCTTCCAAAGTACTTTTTATCCCTCCTCCATCAACAATAGGTGTGTCTTTCACATTTTTGATTAATTTCTTCCAAACATCTCTGATTTTGTACTTTTTTTCTCCTCTAACTAAATACAAGTCAGCTCCCCCGACTCCAAAAGCATCAACTTTGCCATCTAAGCTTTCAATCAATTCCTTGTATTTTTTCATATCTCCATTGGTTCCGATTCGTTCAACAATGACAACCTCATTCCCTAGAGTATAATCGCGCTTATAATCTCTTGTTGAAGAGCCTAATGAAACAGAAACTACATGCTTACTCATAAGAAACACCTATAACAGCATTAGTGAAACTAAACTTATTTATAAACAATCACTTGCTACTGAGCCAAAATCAGCAGAATTTTTAGCAGAAATAGTTAAAAAGAGTAAAGAACAAGAACAATTAACCGGTGATTGATTGAGTAATCTTTCCATTTTAGATGAGGTAGCTCAAAAGCTTAAGACATCCTCAGATCAAATAAGATTTAGAAGAGAACTAGCAGGGACTTCTACTGCTAAGGTGACTGAAATTTCTTGGGGTAAAGAAAAAGAAGGTATTCTTAAGCAAAATACTACAAAAGAAGAATGGATTATTTACTCGAGTTTAGCTAAGAAGTATAAGCTTCCAGTTCCAAAGATAATTGCTATTTCTAAAACAAGCGAAATTCCTTGGATATTGCTAGAAAAAATCCCTAAAAATATCCATCCAAAAAATTGGAAGAAGGATAATATTGAAGCTGCTCTACGGGAAGTTGCAAAGGTTAACTCAAAATTCTATAACAACCCTATACTTGATACATTAGAAAATCTTCCCAATGTTAATGAAGAAAATTGGAAGGATATCAAGAGAAAACTTCAAAATAATATTA
>JAUWEG010000109.1 GCA_030608385.1 Candidatus Heimdallarchaeota archaeon | reverse complement strand
AATCCCACTTCATTTTGTGCCGGTTCAGTTACTACTTGTTGCATTTCTTGATCAGAGGAATCTTGATTGTAATTTAGAGCTTGTGCAGCTTGATTAGATCCCACAATCATCGAAAATGTCAAAAGTAGAATAATGAATGTTGTTTTCATTAATTTTCGTCTGTTCATATTAATACACACCCGTTCCGTGAGTACAACTTACTATAATGAAATGTTATATATATCTCTTTCCTCAAATCATGTAGAAACCGACAAAATTGGTTTAGATTTTAATGCTGAGGCATTTTAAATATTACTTGATCAACACATTTTTTCTGATATCCATCAATAATCATCTTAGCTAAACATCGTTCATTTAAATAAAATTACAATCATTATCTTCTTTCTTCACTTTGTCTATTTAAAAATACTATAGAAAGTATTAAAAAAGCCTTTGAGAATTCCACATATCTGTGAAAACTCATGGACGTATAAGGTAGCTGGGAGATTGTAGATGCAGACTAGAAGTTCAAAAATATTATCTTTTGATAAGAGAGGCATTCCTTTAGTTGTGATAGGTTTACCTCAAGCTGGCAAGACTTCTTTAGTCAGACGTATCAAAACTGGAGAGTTTCTAGAAACTAAACCAACTCTTGGAATGCAATTTGAGACAGTAGAGGTAGGAGATGCGCGATTTGATCTTTTTGATCTGGGGGGGCATATTAGCTACAGACAGACAATTTGGGAAACATATACAAAGTTGGCATATGGAGTGATTTTCATCATCGATTCAGCTGACCCTGACCAATTTGATTTAGCTAAGGAAGAGTTCTGGAAAAGCATCGATCTCAAAGAATCTGCCGATGAATTTACTATTCTTTTCCTATGCAATAAATCAGATTTAGAAGAAAGTGTTGATCTCGAAACAATAATCAATCATCTTGAACTCTTCAAACTTGCTGAAAAAGAAAATGCTTCCTATCAGTTTTTCAAAACCTCCATGAAAACTGGAGATAATATTGATAATGCTCTTCAATGGCTCGTAAATAATGCAGCTAAAGTTGTCTCTAAAAGGAGTATTGATCCGCATATGTTCATGCTAGCGGACATAGAAGGTTTTCCCATTTTAGAAATTGATAAAATGGGCTTAGAAGAAGACCCATCATTATTAGCAGGTTTTTTGTCTGCAATAGAGAGTTTCAGTCAACGTATTTTCGGTAAAACAGGTGTTCTACAATATCTGCAATCAGGTAATTACAAATATATCATTAAAACAGAGAACGATTATATTTATTCTTTAATTATCCATGATACTGATAGTCAAGAGGAAGCTAGGAGATTATTGGACCTTATTAGTGAGCAAGTTCAAGACATGTCTGATTTCGGAATACTAGAAAGTATTGTTACTAAGATTCTCAAAATCGATCCTTCTGAGTACGTAATGAGAAAAGGTTTTACTTGAAGTCAATAGGGAAAAATTAAAAATCGACTAATTAACTCTCTTCTTGAAAACGATGGTACAACACTTCTTTTATCCTGAAACCATTGCAATTGTTGGAGCTACAGCTGATCCAAAGAAATTTGGTAATGCTGTTACTGTTAATCTTGTTAATAATGAAAGCTTGAAGAGTGAACTATTCCCCATCAACCCTAAATCAGATGAGATATTAGGTTTAAAGAGCTATTCTTCAGTTCTAGATGTTCCAAAAGACATCGATTTAGCCATAATTCTTGTTCCTTCAAAAGCTGTTCCGATAGTCGTTGATCAATGCATTGAGAAGAAAGTCAAAAGAATCATTATTGTCTCAGCCGGTTTTGGAGAAATCGATGAAGAAGGAAAAAAGATTCAAGAAGAAATGGCGAAGAAAGCAACTACAGCAGGTGTTAGGATTATCGGACCCAATTGTGTTGGAATCATGAATATAGACATCGGTATGAATGCTTCCTTTGTAATAACACCCCCTCAAGGCAATGTAAGTATGGCTACTCAATCAGGAAGTTTTGGTGCTGCGTGTCTTTATGAGATGGAATGGCAAGGAATAGGTTTCTCAAAATTTGCTAATCTCGGGAATATGACTGACATCAATTTGACAGATTTAATCCAATACTTCAAAGATGATAAGGCAACTCAAGTGGTTTGTATCTATTTGGAAAATGTTGTTGATGGAAGGAAATTTTATGAGATCCTTAAGGAAATAACTCAAGTCAAACCAACAATTATTCTGAAAGGCGGGAGAACTTCAGCAGGAGCTAAGGCTGCTTCAAGTCATACCGGTTCTATAGCAACAGATTATGGTTCCCTGAAAGCAGCAATAAAACAAGCTGGAGCTACTCTCTGCGAAAGTATGAACGATTACGTAACAGCTATCAAAGCATTTTCCTATTCTCCTCTTCCAGCTGGTAATCGTGTGGGGTTGTTTACTAATAGTGGTGGGAGTGCTGTTCTATTCAGTGATTACTTAGATGAATATGGTTTGGAATTAGCTGAATTTAGTGCTGAATTCAAAGAAAAAATTAATCCTTTTGTTATACCTCTTGTAAAAAAAGTTAATCCTTTAGATATGATAGCTGGAGCGAGAGGAGAAGAATTCTATCAAGTAGCTAAAGCTATGTTTGAAGATCCTAATATTGACATAGTTATCCCATGTGTAGTAATTCCCACATTCTTAGAGATGCAACCTGATGAGCACTTTAAAGGTGTAATTCGTGCTTGGAACCACACAGGTAGAAAAAAACCTATCTTACCAATTTTTATGAGCGGGAAGCTAATGGAACCAATAAAGAAAATAGCAGCAGAAGAAAATGCACCAATTTTTATGTCTCCAAAAGAAGCAGCATTCGCAGCTAAAGTGTTAATAGACAGAATGAAAAAATTTCAGAAGTAAGATTCAAGGATTAGTTCTTTTACCTTCTCAGCATCCTCAATATATTTGGGGTTGAGTTCTATTCTCCTTTCCATAAAAGAATCCAAATCTTCTTCTCCCTTAATATATCCCCGCTCCATGAGTTTCAGTGTAGAAAGTAAAAGAGTTATGCTTACTCTATCCTTTAAGCACTTATGAATTAAAGGAATAGACTTCTCAAAAACTCTGTTGTTTCGAATATTGTCGGGAGTAACCATTATACAATATTCGAGCTATAATTATTTAAAGATGTGTCAGACTGCTCGAATACTGCTTCTAAGCTCAAAACAGGTTATTTTACTCATCCTGCAACCTACAATTAAGGAAGACTACTATTTTGATTTCCTCTTCTTTTATCAAGTATTCTTGAACCTATGATGTAAAACACTGCAAATGTACAAGCAAAGAGAAAAGCTATTATGCCCCAAACAAAAGTAGGCCAATCTCCATAAACCCTTTCAATTGCTAGAAAAGCGAAAGTTAGAGATATAGTAATAATTATGGTTCCCAATGTTGCATATGATGAAAGGATTAAAACATCTCTTTTAGCTTCTTTATTACTCAGTTTTATCTACCTCTGGTTCGTCTTCACCCGCTAGTCTTTCTCCAAACTTTAACTGGTCACCTAATGGTTTAGAAATCAGCTTTGGCTTTCGTAATTTAAGAATTGTTTTAGCACCTAGAAATGAAATACCTACATCAAAAAGAACAGCTATAATCCAAAAGGCAATATTATTTGTATAAGCTGCTAGAATTAATATCGCAATAACCAATACTAAAAGCAAAAAACTGAGTGTGGGGACGAGTAAAGGGTGATGTTGAGGCTTTAGTTTAAGCATAATAATCAGCTATTTTTTTCTGAGGATTCCATAGATCGGGTTTTCTGTAATTCTTGTATTTCCATTTTCTCTTTATGCATTATTAAGGATATCAATTTGACACTAATATACGTTAAAATGATGAAGAAGAGCCAACCAAAAAGAATCCAAAGAGAGTATTTCCCTAATTCGTTCCACTTACCCATAAAACTAATCAGAGAAACAAAGATGAGAATAGATCCCAACAAAAGAACAATGCTTATCAAAATAATCTTTCCCACTAGAGATTGCTTTCTAAACCTAATCATATCAGTCCAGGATTTGTCAGACTGTTTCTTTGAGGAACTCATTGAGATAATTCAACAAATGTTTAGATGGTTATAAGTTTTTGTAGATGGTGAGTCAACAAATCTGTTAGTAATTAGATTTCGAATAAAGGAAAAAAAGGCTGAACTAAGGTTCAACCATGTAACTTCTCTAGAAGCTTGAGTAAGATCATCTGTTTTTCTAAAGGTAAAGAATCCTTGGAATGAGCTCTAATTGAAAGAGCTTCCAATGCTTTAAATATCCAATCTAATTCTGAACGTACTAGACTATACGCTTCCAGAGCAGTGAGTCCTGGAAGCTGAGTTGCTATGTCTTGGAAATATTGAGAGGAAAGACCACCATAAACTATTCCATCATCTAGATTAGCTATAATCAGACTGTGGGAGGGAATCAAACCTCTGAAGTCATTTGTACCTAAGATATCATATCCTTTTTCATAATTGTGTGACCATAACTTAACTTTGAGCAGTTTAGTTGGTGACAGAAAACGTAGCGACTGTGCCATTGTTTCAACAACATTCCTATTTCCTACAACAACCACAGGAATGCCTATAACTAAACCATAAAGAATTTTATCTAATCCTTCAGGTAATAGTCGTCCAATTACTTCAAATGAGAGGAAATCTATGTTTCCTTCTAAAGCGCCATCTTTTGCAACGTTCTTCAGTTTAATTAAAGAATCATAATCAGTTAAATCAGTTTTTTCGAAAATAGTAATCATATTACGTTGAATGTTAGAAAGATATTCAGCTAAACAAGATTTGATTTTTTCACCTATTTCATTTTCATAACGTAAAGCTTCAAAAGCATGGAAATTGTGTTTGATTTGAACACTCTTAAACTCAGCAACTAGAAGGGGTAAGATGTTGCCATTGAATGGTGATTCAATGTCAGCTAAGATGGAAGCTACAAGATCGTTCTCGTAATAAAAATAGAGTATTTTACCCTCATATTCTATTTCTCGAGGGAAGGAACAGACAACTTCGGAAGATAGAGCGATAATAGCGCTAATGAGTCCTGTGACTAAAGCATTATCATGAACTACACTATCTGGTAGGGAATCGTACTGATACAGTAATTCCCCATTTTTTGTTGTGATAAGGATCTTCACTTCTGTCACTCTACTTACTGAATTTAATGCAATCACTAACACACCATGTAAATAACTGCACTCTGTCTGCCTTTTATTTATTAATATTACGTAGATATTAACCCCAAATAACTACAAGTAGACAGTAGGCTTTTTTTCTTTTAAATCGTTTGGAAAAGGTAAGTAGTTGAAAATGATTAAAATTGCGACATAAATCTTATAGCGTAAGTAAAGTGGTGTTTTACCACATCCACCAAAAAACACCAAAGAATATTGCAAAGAAAATAGCAGGCAAAACTAGGAAGAAGATAATTAGTAGTGCTTTGACAGCTGGAGACATTCCACCACGTTTTTGGGGGGGATAAGCATATTGAGTTCCTGGTACTGCATCATAACTTCCTGACATACTTGAACCTTGTTGACCTTGGTGTTGAGGTTGATATTGCTGATAAGATCCAGGTTGAGACTGAACAGGCTGATAAGGCTGATTTTGAGGAGGACCATCAGGAGTACTAATTTGCTGACCACAATTTTCACAAAATCTATTAGAGGAAGCATTTTTAGCTCCACAATATTGGCAAAACAGTGAACTCATTTTTCTATCAATATTCTATAGCTTAAACGATTATTTAAAATAATCCTTTTGGATAAACGGAAAAAAAGAAAAATCATGCTTCATTGAATGTTTCAGTAAACTATTCTACAAAACAGTTTTAAATGTGAACTAGATTTGGTATATCAATAATTGGGGTTTTCTTATGTCAAATGTAACAAATACGCCTGAATCTATCTCCACTGTCTTCAAAGTTACAGCTGGAGTTCTAATTGTATCTACACTTTTGGATTTGATATCTGAACTAGTTCCTATTTCAGGACTAGCTTGGACTTGGATGGTTTTTTACTACTTAGGATTTGTAGTTTTTGCTTATTTACTCTACAAAACCGGTGAAACATACCACAATGCCAGAGGTAGCCTTAATGGAGCTATGGTAGTTCTGATCATTTCGCTTATTTTAGATCTTCTTCTCTTCCTAGGACTGTGGTTTGGTTGGTATTTGATGTTCTATACCATTTTGGGAGTAATCATGCTTTTTGCAGCATCAATCCTAAGAGGAATAGCTTTTACTTTAGTCCATGTTGGTTTCACAAAAGTTGGCAAAAAAATAGGTAATCCTCTCTATATTATCTTTGGATGGGCCGATTTACTTTTTCTAACAATCTTCTGGTTTACCTACGAGCCAGTTGATGATATAGTTTCAACAGTTGGTACTTATGTCAACATCACTTTATTAGCACTTGTTGCGATTGTATTATTTGTTAAATCAAATGATATCAAACAAATAACTGCTCAACCTCGACTTTCGCCTGCTGCACCTCAATATGGTCAAACATATCAACAATATTCTTCATATCAACCACCTCAGACTCAGCAAACTCAACCTACTCAAGCATATGTACCTCCAGCTGCTCAATCGGCAAAAGCATTTTGTTCACATTGCGGAGGAACGATAAGTGGCGAAGACAAATTCTGTGAAAATTGCGGGGCAAAAGTGGAATGATGAGTTGTTGTCATCTTGTCATAATAGACAAGAGTTGTTGAACTTCTTTTGGAGAGGTCATTGTGGGTCTACACTCACTCTACGTGGATACATCACGTATCCTCCTACCCCGTTCACACTCCGCTTAGGTAGTGCTTTCGGATCGCTTTTAACTAAAATATTATATGCAGCATTGACATCAGCATTGATTAGATGGCCTTGAGCTGAACGAAATAACCCTCGTTCTATTCTTCGTCCAACATACTTTATTCGTTTCTTGGGAAACTCATTATCCAGAAAACTGCTTTTAGAAGTATATTGTTCAGGGATGAGCTCAACTTTTATTCCATGTTCAGCCGCTTTGTATTTCAGCTGGTTGATAATTCTCATGAAGGGGATAGCTACAAACATCTGGGTGATCTTTTTCCAGAAATGGACATTTTGTTTCCATTTCGCATTGTAGCCGATAATGACTTCATGTAAATTCCGTTCAACCCACAAGTCTACTAGATACTTGGTGAGTTTATGGATAGCATCTTTGAGTTTCTTTCGCCACTTCTCACGAAGATGATAATAGGCAGGACCATAACTGAGTTTATTCCTTTTTTTTAATTGCTGTTTTTGCTGCTGTGCATATTGCTCTCTTAATTGTGTTTGCTTTTTCAAATAATACTGGATAATACTTCTGATTCCTCTCCCGTGATCCTTGATAACAATTGGTTGAGACCCAAGGTTATCCACAAAGGCTACAAAGTTGATAGACCCTAAATCGATCGCACCTTTCCTGGTAAATCGTTTTCGTTGTTTAGGTAAGACTTTCTCATACACTAGTTCGAGAGTGTACCCCACTCGTCTAGGGACAATTCTTACTTCCTTCAGTGTTGTTCGTGAAGTCAGTCGAGTTTTGTAGTAAAAACCTACTTTTTTGGGAAGGACTACCCATCCATTTCTTAGTCTCGCTTGTTGGTTGGTGAAGATTGCCACCACTTCTCCATCCTTCGCTTTGTAGTTGGGAGGATGAGGTATAGTAAAAAACTTGCTAGGATGGTTTTTCCACTCCTTTAATGCTCGGAAATACGCTTTCCAATTCCTACAGAGGAGTTTGAGTGTGTGTTGTGCAGTTTGTGCGGGAAGGGTTTTGTAACACCCTTCTTACTTAAGTAAAGTGTTGAGGTAATATTACACTATCAGCTTATTATTCTTCCTCAAAGACTGTTTTACTAGATAATTCGCTCGATTATAGAGGTTTTTCACTTGATGACAAAGAGCACTCAGTGGTTGGTGATAGGAAAGTTCTATGCATTCTACTCTCAGTACTTTCGTCATCACCTTTCTCCCTTTAATTCCCTATAAAAGCTCCCGTAATATTTGATTCTTAAGTGTCTTTCAAAGTGATTCATAGTGCTCTTAATATGACTACATGACAAAAACACTCATAATTTGTGATTGGGAGAATTATCAATATGAGTGAACCGACTAAATT
>JAUWEG010000198.1 GCA_030608385.1 Candidatus Heimdallarchaeota archaeon | reverse complement strand
AAGCTTGATAGAATATCCTGTGGTTTTTTCCACCTACAAAATAATCTTCTTTATGCTCCATAAAAAAAGTAAGAAGGAAGTACTCTTTAAATCTAATTGTCCAATTTAGTTCTTTCTAAAACAAATTTGCTAAGCTTAATTAACATATTCTGAATTTCTTGAACTTCTTTATCTTCTGAATCAATTTCGAGTACTGATTTCTTTTCAATCATAGCTTTAACAAAAACGGGATTATAAGGTATCTTCTCTATTATTGGAAATGTTTCTTCAAATTCCTTTTCTATTTTCTGTGAAATGTCCTCATTTATGTCAAATTGGTTAATAATAATGTATCCTGGGATTTTAAATATCTTCAACAGCTGTAATATTCTATCTAAATCATGATAACCTGATAGAGTAGGTTCTGTAACAACTAGTGCTAGATCAGCTCCAACTAATGAACTGACTACTGGACAACCTATTCCTGGCGAACCATCAATTAGGACTAGCTTGCGTCCTTGTTCCTCAGCTGTTTGTTTTGCAACTTTTCTTACTTCAGCTACTAACAAACCGGAGCTTTCCTCCCCGGGATAGAGTCTTGCGTGAATCATCTTTCCAATTCGAGTGTCAGAAATATAGTATTGACCAGATATATTGTCTAACATTTCTATTGCTGAAACTGGGCACATATGATAACATGCTGCACATCCTTCACATTTGGTAGGATTTACTATGAAATCTTCAGATATTGAATCAAATCTGCAAGTTTCTAAACAAATCCCACATTCTGTACAAAGATCTAAATCAATTGTAGCTTTTTTCAATCCTTCAAAATCAAAAGAAACAGTCTTTTCTGGCTCAAATATCAGATATAGGTCTGCTGCGTCTACATCTGCATCTGCGAGAATAATCTTCTCTTGAAGATTGCTTGCTAAAGCAGCAATAATTGAACTTTTTCCTGTTCCTCCTTTTCCTGAAATAACTGTTACTTGTCTGATTTTCTCTTCTTTCATTCTAAAGCCTCCCCTATATCAACAATCATTTGTTTAAGTTTTGAATCCATACCAGGTAGAACATTTAAGAAAGGAATTCCCTTGGAATAGTTCTTAGCTATTTCTAGATCGAAAGGAACTTTGAGAAGAATAGGTATTTCTTCCTTTTGACAGTATAATTCTAATTCTTCATCTCCAACTCCATCTTTGTTTATAACGACTCCAAACTTCTTTTCCAGAACCCTTAATGTTTTTACAACCATTTTCATATCAGAAAGACCAAATGGTGTTGGTTCGCTGACTAAAATGACATAATCTGCATCAATAACTGTTTCAACCATTGGACAAGAAGATCCAGGGGGTGAATCAATCACGATGATAGGTTTATCTTTAGAGATTAATTGTTTTAATTGAGAAATTACAGGTGTCGATAATTCTTCACCTACTATTAATGCTCCGTAATTAAAGAGAAATTCTTTATTTTTACCTTCGTAGAGATGACCAATAGTTCTAGGTACTTCAGTTATAGCATTTTCAGGACATATTTTGCTACACAAACCACACCCATGACACATTTTTTCAAAAACAAGAATTTGATCTGGAACTTTCATAAGTGCATTATATTCACAATTTGAACTACACTTACCACATAAAGTACACAGATCGTAATTAATCTCAGGAATAGGAATCTTTGCTTCTGCTACTAGTTTAGTTTTTAAGTCTAGAAATAGAGAACAATTAGGCTCATCAACATCTGCATCAATAAGCTGAACGTTCTCTAATGTCATCGCTAAACTAACAGCAAGAGAGGTTTTTCCTGTTCCTCCTTTGCCGGAAACTATTGTTATTTGCATTGGTTGTTTCCTTCAGTTTAGTGTTTACATCCGTCATCTTGTGTAGCTTTGTGCAATTTGCCTTCCTTAAAGAAACCGATGGTTTCTTTGAGTGACCCATTTGCACCCATATACACCTGTAATCCAAGCTGTGCTCCTAAACTAACTGCTCTGGCTCCAGCTGCTTTGAGAAGTACAACATCACATTTATCTGCAAGAAACTCCATAGGCAACCCAACACCA
Source organism: Candidatus Heimdallarchaeota archaeon (assembly GCA_030608385.1). Lineage (GTDB taxonomy): Archaea > Asgardarchaeota > Heimdallarchaeia > Heimdallarchaeales > Heimdallarchaeaceae > UBA460. The sequence goes on along the minus strand of JAUWEG010000198.1, from coordinate 1,529 downwards.
CCTTTGTGATCGCTTCTGTTTTCAATCACATTTATTGTGTCTGTTTCTTCATCCCATATAGCAAAATAGGGAACATGTCCAAAGTGTTGGCCTACAATAGAATTCCTTTCATCCTTGTCATCTTTGTTATCTAAAGGTATTGCATATTTCATTTTTTTCACCTATAATTTTCTTAATTCATCTTTTTTCCATTTATCTATTAAATTTTTAACAGGAATTGGTTCTCCCTGAAAAATTGTTATTTGCGCTGCTCGAAGTGCACCGTCTGCATTGGGTCCCAATTGAGGGACTATCACAGATTGAATTTGCTTACTACTTAGAAACTCAACAGCTCTTGGACCTGCTCCACCTCGTGCTCCAACTGCTGGGTTAGCAACAACAACAGTTGAATCATCTTCTGTATCAAAAATGCAGAAGTAGTTAGCTCGTCCAAATCTTTCAAACATTATTGGATTATCAATTTTCGATGATACTGGTATAGCAATTTTCAAATTATTCATCTTCCTTTTCTTCAGGTTCTTCAAACAAAATAGCTTTTGTATTGAAAAAAGCATCAGCAATTTTAGAATGAGCTGTAGCCAAATCCCGACTGAAAGAAGCTTGGGAGATACCCATCTTTTCAGCAGCAGAATTCTGTTTAATAGAGAGAAAATCAGAATAATAAAGTGCAGTGATTTCCTCTTTGGTTAAAGTAATCTGATCTAAATCTTTCATGGGTACGGCTAGAGGCTTAAAGACGTGTCCTTCATAACTAATGCAACGTCGCTCTATTTTGCGATTCTGAACCATGGTTAAGGATTTATCTAATTAACTATATAAGGATATAGGTATGAATAATTATTCATGGACTTTTATTCATTCCAATTAGAAAGATTTATCATGTTTGATAAAAAGAAACAAAAAGACACAAGTGTTCAAAATTATTTTAGCAGAGTGATGGTTTGTCATTAAAAGGGTACATAATTAGAAGGGTGTTGTATATTGTTCCAGTTATGCTAGGAATTACTTTGATGAATTTCACTCTAATAAACGTCAGCCCAGGAGATCCAGTTATAGTTAGACTGGGATTGATTCAATGTAGTAATCCAGAGTGTTATAATAATGCATACAATAGAGAAGCAGTAGAAATGGGGTTGATGGACGTAGATCTTTACACAATTCCGTGGTTCACAAGATACTTGGATTATATTAGTGATTTACTGCGTTTAGACTTTGGAGACTCTTGGTACAATACGCAAGCAGGAGTAGGGGTACCGATAGCGAAAATAATAGCGGACCACGCAGCGTATACAGTGATACTAAACGTTGTTTCGTTTGTATTATCATTATTATTATCTACAGCAATAGGGGTAGTTTCAGCAACAAGAAGAAACAGTTTTTGGGATAGATTCTTAACTGTGGGAATGCTACTAGGATATTCGATGCCGCTGTTCTGGATAGCTAAGCTGTTCATGTTCTTATCTTTCAAATTATTTAATTTTACAGGAGTAACAAATAAGGATGCATTTGTGAAACCACTTTTACTTAAC
>JAUWEG010000095.1 GCA_030608385.1 Candidatus Heimdallarchaeota archaeon | reverse complement strand
AGAATCGAAGATAATATAGACGGTATAGTTGCAATTTATGTCAGTTCTTTGGAAATCAAAAATAACCTCATTTCTTATAATTCAGCTAACGCAATAGAAATTCGATACTGTGACAATGTTAGAATTGACAATAATATCTGTGAATTTAATATGTGGGGTTTGGAATTACGATATACTGAAAACGTGAATGTATCCAGTTCTATATTTCTGCAAAATGCTATAGTTGGTATCTTTGCATATTATACTTCTGAAATGATTATATACAACACTACATGTGCATTCGCTGAATGGGGAATATATTTCGCATCTGTTAATGACGTCTATGTCTATGAATCAAAAATGCTGAATAATAATGTGGATGGTGTCTTCATGATTAATATCTTAAGAGTGGATTTTTATTCAAACAATATTAGCTACAATTTCTTTGGAATTAAAGCTAAGATTTCTGATTATTGTACATTTACTTACAATACATTTAGAGAAAATTTAGAATATGGTATATCTCTAGATCTTCGTTGTGATCATAACTTAGTCCACCATAATTATTTCTTAAATAACCAATTAAATGATGTTACAGGTATGAAATCTCAAGGTTGGGACGACGGCTACAACAACACTTGGTACGACGTTTACCTGCAGGAAGGTAATTGGTGGTCTAATATTGAAAGTTACGCTTACAGAATTGGAGGTTATGGCTATTCTGTTGATATATTTCCTTTAAATCCAAAAGAACCTGTCACACCCACACCTAAGCCTACGACAACAAAAACTGATTTTCTTTTCACAATACCAATTCTATTTACATCGAGTATGATGGTTATTTTACGAATAAGAAAGCGATTGAAAAAATAATCAAATTCTCTTTTATTTATCTTTTTTCTCAAACACATTTAAAAAACATAGAATCATATTTTTATTGAATGACTGCAGACAACCATGATTTTTCCGATTTAGTCCGTAAAAACAGACTTGCTGGGACAGCAAGTGAATTGTCTCCTGAAAGAGCTGCTACTCTAGGAGCGTTGTTAGGAAGTTATCTAGGGGGAGAGGAAGCAGTTGTTGTTTCTGCAAGAGATTTTCGAAAAGATACTAGAATGATTAGCAGAGCATTTAGTTCTGGCTTGATCAGTGTAGGTACAACTGTTTTCGATCTGCATGCTAGTTCTCTACCTGTCGTTCAATTTGCTCTTAGGCGTTTTAGTGCTCATGCGGGAATTCATTTAGCAGCTGCACATAGAACTTCAAATAAGATCAACATAAGAATTTTTGATCAAACAGGTGTCGAAATTCCCTTTCCTGATATTTTTTCGAAAAACAAAGTTTCTCAAATAAAAATTCAAAGATCTCAACCTCAAAAAATAGCTGATATTTTGTCTGTAAAACAAGCTAATGATCTCTATCGAGCAGCTATCAGTTCAGCTGTAGGAACAGAAATTCTAAAGCAGCAGAATTATTCAGTTGTTGTAGATTGTGCCTTTGGACCAATGGCAGAAGTTTTTCCGAATATCTTAGCTGAGCAAGGATGCAATGTACTTACATTAAATGCTTTCAAACCAGAAGGAATACCAGAATCCTTACCTAGTCCAACTTCGCTATCAATTTTATCTAGGACAATGGTGGCAGCAAATGGTGATCTAGGGATAGCTTTTGATCCTAGCGGTTCAAGAGCTCTTTACCTTGACGAACATGGTAGAATGATAGATCCTTGTATAATTGTAGCAATTCTTCTCCAGAACAAGATGATTGGAAGAAAGAAAGGGAAAGTTGTTCTATCTCATACATTATGGCCTCTTGAAACATGGCTTCAAGATAATGGGATAGAGGTAATCTTTTCGAATGATTTTCCAGGAGAGCTTGCAAAAACAATACAGTTTCACCGAGCAATGTTTGGTGCTAATGAGCAAGGTAATTACATCCACCCAACCATTTCTAATGAGTCTGAACCCTTTATGTCAACTCTCTTACTTTTGTCATCCTTTGCAAGAGATGAAAGGCACAAGTATATTTCCACCTTTGTAGAAGAACGAGATATATGCAATAAAGAGATATTCGAAGAGAAATCTTATTCACTTGTTTCGAACCCAGAATTGTTCTTAAAAAAGATTTATGAGGATGATAGTCTAAACATGAGAATAAATACATTGAATGGTGTTAAGATCATTCATGGTGACAGACAATGGAGCCATATCTTCAGCACTATTATACCGAGTAGAATCGCAATAAAAGTCTGTGCTGAGAATAGCGAAGATAGAGAAAGAATAATGAATGAAACCTATCAAATGGTCGAAACACTTGATGGTGAGTTATCTTGAAAAATAAGATGAAAAATGTAAGAAATGAGGTAGATAAGATAAATGTATGTTTAAAGTGTGGGAGACCAATAGCTAAAAGAGAAAAGTTCTGTATGAGTTGTGGAATTATACTAAACATTCGGCAACATTATCCGCATAACCTATTGTGAGTCCTTCAAAAATTACCTTTGTTCAACAAAATTAAAGAATGAGTATTTTTAGTAGTTCTTAATGACCAAAGGATATCTCAATTTTGTTCTGCATGGGCACTTACCTTTTGTCTTAGAACAAGGTGTATGGCCCCATGGTGAAGTGTGGCTATATGAAGCAGCAGCTGAAACTTATACACCTACACTTTCTATGTTAACAAACCTAAGTGAAAATGAAGGTTTCTCAAATCTGTTGACTATTGGCTTAACTCCTGTTTTAACGGAACAATTGGCTCATCCTAGATTCAAAGCAGGTTTTGAGAATTATCTAGATGACAGGATTAACGCTAGTTATAAAGATAAAGATCATTTTAATTGGATAGGTGAAAGTGATTTAGCACATCTTGCAGAAAGATGGGTAAACTACTACTCATCTGTGAGACAGCAATTCGTTGAAAGATTCAATCGAAACCTAACTGATGGTTATAGAGATCTTCAAGATAAAGGAGTTATTGAGATTATCACTAGTGGTCTAACTCATGGATATTTTCCACTTCTTGGAAAAGAAGAAACTGTTAACGCTCAGATTAAAGCAGGGCAAAGTATTTACAAATATCGATATGGAGGAAATGATTCTCAAGGGTTTTGGTTACCTGAATTAGCTTATAGACCTGGCTATAAATGGAAAAATCCTGTTACAGGAGAAGTCATAGATCGTAAGGGTGTAGACTATTATCTTCAGAAAAACAATGTCAAATACTTCTTCGTTGATACACCTCTGCTGAAAGGTGGAAAGGGAATAGGAGCTTATCTTGATAGATTTGATGCATTGAAATTCCTTTGGAAGCAATTTGAAAAAGAAAAACCAGAAATTAAAGGATATGATCTAACACCTTATAGACCGTATATTGTAGAAGATTCAAAAGAATATGATAATAAAATCAATTTCTTTACAAGAGATACAAAGACTGGAGTAATGGTTTGGTCAGGAGATATTGGTTTCCCAGGTGATGAATATTACTTAGAATTTCACAAAAAGCATTTTCCAAGTGGAAATAGATATTGGCGAACTACTGGAAAAGACGTAGATTTAGGGAATAAGGAAATCTATAACGACTTGAAAACAGTTGAGAGATTAGATGAAAATTCTGAATATTATTTCAAAATAACTAAAGAAACTCTTTTAGAAAATTACAGTAACACAAAAGAACCAGGAATTCTTGTCAGCCCTTATGATTTCGAGCTATTCGGGCACTGGTGGATGGAAGGGATCGGCTTTCTAGAGAGAGTACTCAAGCATGTTTACAACGATGATGAAATAGAAACTACAACTAGTAAAAATTATCTTAAATTGTATCCACCTGATAAAGAAACATTTGTCTCTCTCCCTGAAGGGTCTTGGGGAGAGGGAAATTTCCATTGGATATGGTTGAATGATAACACTAAGTGGTGCTGGAAATATATTTATGAAATTGAAGATCTTTATCTGGAAGCAATTGAGGAATTCAAAAACACAAACTATCCTCAATTTGATGTTGCTAAAAGGCTGATTAACCAATTGGGTAGAGAGTTATTCTTGCTATCCTCTTCAGACTGGGAGTTTCTTATATCGACCTGGGCAGCTCGTGACTACGCAGAACATAGAATTACAACACACTATGAGCATTTCAAAAAATTATTAGTCCTGTTTAAGAAATGTAAAACTGAAAATTTAGCTTCCACTGAATATCAATTGCTAGAAAAAATAGAGAAAGAAGATAGTATCGCTTGGGAACAAGATGTTTATAAGTGGTTTGAATTATCTTAATAGTTTATTCATTCTTTTTCTTAGTTAAAGTTTTTTTCTAGATTTTTACCATTGTATTTTTGCATTTTCCAGTAAAGCGTTTTTTCCACTCTAATATCAACTATTTTGTGAAATTTACTTGCTAACACCTCTACAAATATTAAGCGTTCTTTTACTGATTCGAATAATTACAATACATCCTAGAAGTGAGAATACCGATAAATATGTGTTTTTGGTGCGAGAAGTAATAGTAATACAAAAATCGATTGAACCTAACAATTGTAGATTGTAAATGTCTGAAGCATCAAGAATAAGGATTCCACCTTTTAGTTGAGCTAGGAAAATGAGGTTATTTGCAGTATCAATGAAAATATCTTCTGTTTTATATGTTGTTGTAAAATAGTTGCTAATGCTTACAAGGTTGGATGTATTAGAAATGTCATAAATTTGAATACCTAGCTCATTTGATGTGTAATTAAGAGAGACAAAGTAGCCATAATTATTTACAATCTGAACATCGTATAATCTGCCAACGACCGTTTCGTCATAATACTCAACAAGTGTCATATTTTGTGGATCTGTTATGTTGAAAATACCTAAACCATAGTTTCCTAAGGTGATATAGGCTAAATCTCCAACAATATCTATATCTTGTGTTGCTAAAAATCCAATTCCTGGATCATCAGTATAATCCGCTATCTCAGAGGGATTATAATTAGCTATCTCAGAGGGATTTTCAGGATCAGAAATGTCATAGATTATAACTCCAGTTGTGAAACCTACAACGTAAACAAGGTCATTATCAATAAAGATATCATACACATCAGTATAGACATCCACTTGAGATAGAACATTAGGATTTGTAGGATTGGAAACATCAATTATTGCGAATCCTTCTCCATTGATATCTAAAATAGCTAAGTTGTTTTCAACTGCAATAAAACCTGTTGTATTAGCTATTCCATTAATATGACACATAGGTTCAAAACTTTCGGAAACATCAGAAATGTCGAAAATTATCAATCCATTTTTACCAGCTGTAGTGTATAATAAATCCTCCTTTATCACTAATTCTTTGAAATTACCTACTTCTTCATAATAATCCCAAATCTCTGTAATCTCATTTGGTTCTGTGATATTAAGGACTCTTAATTCAGCAGTTTCTGTTGCTACATAAGCTAAATTATCTGAAACAGCAATAGCTGTAGCTGGAGAACAATATACCATTTCTTGCGTTGCTCCCTGTAAAGCCATTTGAGGAGAAAAAGAGGATACTATTACAACTGATATAATAAATATAATGCTGATTTTTTTCATTTTTATTAACTCTTTGTGAATCTGCTATATTTTACGATTCTTAGAATTTAAATAATTCTATACTCTAACATAAAAGTTTATTCCCAGAATCAAAATCTTGGGATTCAAGCTCTCCATTTAAATTGTTGTTAAGGAAGGTGTTGCGTATGTATCGAAAACCAAAAATGGAAAGTAAAAATATATCTCTAGATCATTTCTTCTATTTCTATTTATTAACTAGTTTTTATTTTCTTTATTTTTGCTTTTAGATATACTTTTTGCCATTGCTTAGCCGCATTTTTCCAAGAAAAGTCTTTGTTCATTATGTTCTTCTGCAACTTTGTAAACTTTCCTTTGTCTTCTTTATAGAGTTTTACTCCTCTTTCTACTGCTTCAAAGAAACGATCAGCATTAATTCTTTCAAACACAAAACCTGATCCTTCTCCTGTTTCTTCATTATAATTTTGAACTGTATCTGCTAATCCTCCAGTCTTCCTTACTATTGGAACAGCTCCATAAAGCATGGAATACAATTGGTTCAACCCACATGGTTCGTATTTACTTGGCATTAGAAAGAAATCTGAAGCTGCTTCAATTTGGTGAGCTAATCTGTTGTCAAATTCAATGTTTATTGAACAATCTTGAGGGTATTTCTTTTCTTTATTTTTGAAACTCTTCTCTAATTTTGGATCCCCAGTTCCTAGTAAAACAAACTGAACACCTAAGTCCATAATTTTAGTGAACTTCTTCAAAATTAAATCCAAACCTTTTTGGTTTGCTAATCTTGTAATAATACCTAATAGAGGTTTATCTGATACATCTAGATTGAGCTTATCTTGGAGATAATTCTTGCAATCTTCTTTACCTTTAAGATTTCTAGAATCATAATTTTTCGGAATTAATTCATCAGTTTTTGGATTCCATACGGTAAGATCAATTCCATGAACAATTCCATAAAGATCATCTTTTCTTGTTTTAATTATCTTCTCTAACCCATATCCAAATTGCTTAGTTTGAATTTCTTCAGCATATTTTGAACTTACAGTGGTGAGAACATCAGTATAAACGATACCAGCTTTCATGAAATTAATAAGACCATGAAAACCTAAAAGATCATCATTCAGATAGATTTCAGGGATGTTTGCATCTACTATTGTCTCAAAACCATATACTCCTTGATAACCAATATTATGGATGGTAAAAACAGATTTAGCAGATTTGAATAAATTATGTTCTCCATACTCAGTCTTCAAGAAGAAAGGTAATAATCCTGAATGCCAGTCATTTACATGGAATACATCAATAGGTGTTTCTAGTAGCTTTAAAGCTGTAAATATTGATTTCATAAAACTAATGAATCTAATGGGACTGTCGGGATAATCCTCACCATCCTCACCAACATAAATTCCATCGCGATAAAGATAAGTATTTTTTATGAAATAGACAGAGATTTCACTATCAGGATGAGTAGTTTCATATAAATCGAAAACAACTTCTACTTTGTCACCAATAGGTGCTAGAAGATCTTTCTTAACTAATTTGATATTATGTTTTTCAACATCTATACTTTTGTACAAAGGTGTGAATATACTGACATTATGTCCAAGTTGTTCCATTGCTTTTGGTATAGCAGATGAAACGTCTCCTAATCCACCTGTTTTTGAATAAGGTACAACTTCAGCAGAAACAAATACTATCTTCATTTTTATTCCTCTATTTTTGATACAATATCTACTATTCTTTTGATTATGTCATTTGATAGGTTAAAAATTATTTGTTGCGAATCCTCTGATAAATCCTCAATCATTTTACCTAAAGTATTTCGCTGATATTTGAGACCAGTATGAATTAATTCTGGTCCCCAGCTATATCTGGAGGCCCACCAGAACTGGCATGAATACTGTGTTGCATGATAGTCATCTAGCCAATCACCATTTGCAAGATATTGCTTTATTTGATCCAGTAATCTCAGATGAGTATGTTGTAGCTGATGGACAGGGTTTGCAGGATGGTCCCAAAGTGGGTAAGGGATATTATCCTCCAAATCCTCTTCAGAAGTTGACCATGAAGAAGATGTAATATCTGTAATTACACGAGTTATAGGATAGTTTGCAGCACATTTGGATAATGTGATTGTATCTAGCATAGCTGCTAACTCGAAGAAGAAATTATAGTATTCATCATGGTGTTCACCAAACGTTTCAAGATCCATAGCTAAAATTATTGGATAATTTCTCATTTTATATTTTATTTGAAGTTCTCTTAATCCCAAAGTAACATCCCTTTTGAAATGATCAAAGGAAATTTTGTTACTAATTTCTTTATCTCTCTTGATTGTTAAAATGGATTTTCCATTTTCTAAGACATAATTCCCTCCAATTAATTGGTAATAACTATTTTCTGGAACTACAATAATTTCATAATTCTTCTCTATAATTTGTGGAATGATATCTTCAGATACAGCTAATTCAGGAGGAAAGAAAACTCTTGTATTCAAACCTAAGATATTTTGAATAATATCTTTCTGCTTCCCAATTTGATATTTTTGATTATCAATAGAAGTCAAAGGTAAAATTGGATGATAGAAAGCTGAACCCATTAGTTCTATTTGATTAGCTAATATAGCTTTTTCAATTAACAATAAAACATCTGGATAATCTACAGCTAATTTTTCCAACAAACATCCAGAAATATTTAGTGTAATTTTAGTGTTCTTATTTTTTAGCAGATTCTCGAAGAAAGGAATATAACAATTAGTTATGATTCTATCTAGAATCTCTCTTTTTTGCGTTGTTGGTTGGTATGCATGTAAAATGAAAACTGCTGTTACAGACTCTCTATTTGCCATGGTTGTTACCCCAATATTGGGCTTATTTGATTTCTTTTAAGCTTTCCTTCATTATAGTAGCTACATCTTCTGGGAACATTGTTGCTATTCTATAAGTTTCCATAATTTCTGCTCCACCAATTCTTTGTATAGGAATAATATCTATGATTAAATGCATTCCCGAATCATATCCGATATTATCTTGTCTGAAAAGAATATTTCTGTCTTGTAATAAATGCATACTTGGGTTAGTACCTCTGATGAAGCTATCAAGAGCTTTGTTAGCGATAACCATTGCCTCTGCTAAATCTGTTATTTGTTTATCATCTAGATAGATAAATTGTGACACATGTCTCTTAGGAAATAATCTGAGTTGACCATCTCTTTCTGGTGAAAAAGCTGTTACAACTAACCATTCTTCGTTTTCAAACACTGTTCTCTCTTTGAGAAGCAAATCTTGTCCAATAGGATCTGTGACTTTTTTATCTCCTTTTGATAGCTCGCAAGCAAGACAATAATTCATATTATTCTTTAATTTCTTATGAAAGCCTGGAACACTTAGAAAACCAAGAGATGTCCATCCATGTCCAATTTCATTTGCATAAATGTAGGTCTGTGAATGTAAATGACATATACTAGCTCCTGCTTCTTCGCCAATGTTAAAGAAATGAAGCAAAGTTAGTTTTTCTGTGTTATATTTAGACTTAAGTTCAGAAATTGAATTCTTCTGTGCTAACCTTGTAGTGAGTAGAAGTTTTTCAACTTCCTTGATAGGTACTTCTGATAGTGTATCAT
>JAUWEG010000146.1 GCA_030608385.1 Candidatus Heimdallarchaeota archaeon | reverse complement strand
AACCCTCTTCTAAGCTCTAGTGCAGATTTGATAACAACCGCAATTTTGGTTCTTCTCTTCATTCTACTGTTCTAGCAAAAATGAAATGGTCTACTCCCTTGTCTCTTTAGCGATCCAGCTAGAATATTCTAGCGAATAATTATCAATTTTTATAGAAGTTATTTGAGGAAGCTCATAGGAATGTAGCTCTTCTAGTCTTTTCTTTATTTTTTCAAATTTACTTTGAGTTGATTTAATAATTATTAAAAATTCTTCTGATTCTTCTGACTGTCCATTCCAAGTATAAATACTTACTATGGGTAAAAATTGTACGCTAGCAGATAATTTCTCTTCAATCATAATTCGAGCTATAGCTCTAGCTTCCTTCTCTGTAAGAACAGTGGTTTGTACTTGAATTAAACTATCTTTCATCAAACATAAATGTTCAAAAGTATTTTTAATAGTTCTCCTCTAAAAAATTGTAGTTATTTCTTCATCTTCTTAATAAAAATAGCTTTCTTCTCTTTATTCACAAGAATTGAACCCTCAACTAGTTCTGAAATAAGGCTTAGTTCCTCAGGTGACAAATCGAGATTTTTCAAATTGTTTAGAAAGAAAAACACTTTACTGACTTGTTCTGGAAAATTCTCAAAAAAGTATACTATTGTTGTATAATCAAGGAAATTCCCCATTATACTCATAATTTGCTGAACTTCCTTTTTATTTTCTTTTATTTGAGGTTTTAAGATTGTATAATATTCATGAATAAGGAAGCTAACAAAATTATAGTAATCTCCTCCAAAAGGAAATCTTTTTTCTAACATTGATTTAGCAAAATAAAGATAAGCATTGATATAAAACTCGATTTTTAGTATTATTGTTATTTTATTGTCATACCTTGGCGAATACTGAGGTAAATTCGCTGTAAATTTATTAATAAAACTTAATACTTCTTCTAAGTCTGCTTGTGAATAGCGAGAAATATTTTCTTTATTGAAATTAGGAAACATAAATTGAGGTATTCTAGATAGTGTAAAAAGTATGTTTCTCTCATCTGTCTTCTTATTGTCTGTCATGTGTTTTGCAGTTATTGCAAGAATTAACAGTCTCTCTATTGGATCTGGAAGTTTTTTCTTGATATTCCTCTCATTTCGAGATGTAGGGGAGTCAATAACAATAGAATCATACTTACCAGATTCGATTTCATCTTCGATTTGATTACTTAGGAGATTCAGAAATTCATGCATTGGAGCATATGTTTGAATTCGATCATCTGGATTATATCTTTTCATTTTTCAGCACTTATCGAAATTGTTTTACAAGTTCAAGGAATTGACCAATCATTTCAGAATAATGAAGTTCTCCTTTGTCCAACATCCATTGATATATATCGCTTATTTCACTTAGTGAGCTTTTCAGATCAGAACCTATACCTATTGATGAAATCTTATAAGATAATTGGAAAAATTGAGCCATTTTAGCTCTTATTTTATCATCATATCTCTCGAAAATATCTATAATTCTATCAATTTCCGTAGGTATATCTATCTTTTCAAGCTGAGACGATCCTTTCCCTTTTGGACCACCTAAATACCCAGTTAGCCCGAGTAATCTTGCAGAATGAAATTGTAGTAAAGCAGGTAAATATATGAAAATAGTTACAGCTTCCTCATATTCTAAATTCTGGTCTAAGAAATATTGTTTTGCTTTTTCGAAGGATTTGTAGGAATCTGTTGGATTTCCTGTAGATTGATACAATCCTGCCATTAGTCTTTTGATTTTTGCCGTTAATTCTAAATGCTCAATACTCTCTGCAGTCAGTATTAGCCTTTCACCTTTTTCAACTGCTTCTTCTGGAGTGATTCTCTCTGAACGGAGTTCCAATTCAACTCTTTGTGTATTAAAGATTAATGGATGAAAATCATCAGGTTGATAACGTTCCAAATATTCATCCATCAAATCAATCGTTTCTTCTGGTTCAGAAACAAATTGAGACAATATTATCTTCTTTTCAAAAGCTGATCTCTCAAAAGGAGAATCTTGGAAATATTTGAATGCTTCTTCTACACTTGTGTATGCTTTGAGAACATCACCTTCTTCAGCATCGATCTGAGCTTCCAAAACTTGAAGTTCATAGAAATAAGGTTCATTACCCATGGTTTTTGCTTTTTTCTTTAAAAAGTGCACAATTTCTCTTGCATCTTCTAACTGATGATAAACGATCTTAAGTTGGGCTTTCGTTTGCCAGAATCTAAAGAATATTTGTGGATTCTCTTCAGAAATTTGTTCTTCTTCTAATTCTTCCAACCATATTTTTCCTCTTTCATAATCACCATAAGCAAAAAGAGTAGCTGCCAGTTCTAATATCACCAAATAATACTCTTCAATTAAGATTCTCTCTTTAGTTTGTTCAGCTAACTCTTCCAAAATATCAATAGCTTCAGCTTTAGAACCTAGAAGAGCACAACATCTAGCAATCTTTATTTCAACATCTCTAAGTTGATCTTCCTTACCTGACAAATAAAGTACATCTCGAGCTTTAAGATACCAACGATAAGCATCTAGAAATTTAAATTGTGAAAACAACTCATCGCCTTTATCTTTTTCAGAGCTCATAAGAATTTACCTTATTTATTATTAAGGAAAATAATATTTAAACATTTAAAAAGATGTTTTTATCTCTGAAAACTGTTAGTTTCCGAATAAGATATAAGAGTGGATAAGTAAATAGAAACAGATGAGTGAGTATTCTGAATACATGAAACAAGCTAGAAAAGAAGTAGAACTTTGTTTGGATATTTGGAAGAATCTTTTTGCTGAAAATTATTCAGAAACGATAGAATATGCGTACAGTAAGGGTTCTGCTACAAAAAAATGGGAGAGTTTCATCGATTACGTACCAATATTAAGTGATGTAGATATTCACATTAAAGCTAAAGATTATTCGAATTTCTTTGTAGATGAATCTTCATTTTATGAATCAGTAAATCTTTCAGAAATGTACGAAACAAGATATATTGAGAAGAATCCAAAATACTTCCATATACCAAGAACTCAGATTGTTAAACTGAATAAAATGATAGATGAAACTGATTTCATTCATCCAAGAGAGGATCATATAATTACACTCATCGGAAAACCAGTCTTAATAGAAAATCCTTCTGATGAAATAATCAAGAAAATTGACTTACAAAGATTACTTGATTTAGAAAACTTCTTACCTACACTATCCCTGTCAATGATTGACAGAACAGGATTAGATCTTTGGACAATGGTAAGAAGAATTAATTGGAGAATCTCTCCAGCTCCTGTAAGATTACTAAGTCAAAATCATGATAAACCTCTTGATCTTTGGGAGCTAAATAGAACAAAGATTATTAAAGAGTTAGAGAAACAAGAATTTTATCTGATTGCTGAAAGCTATAAAGACTATTATTATGAAGGTTGGATAACTTTTATGGAAGATTTTACTAACTCACAATCACTTAGAAGACTCATTTCTTCAGGATTCGAAGTGATGAAATTGTGTTTAGACGAAGCAAGAAAATTGGTTTAGATAAGCTGCTTTCCTTTCTCCACTGGTTCTATTTGTAAGAATTCAATTATATCTAAGATTGCTCTAAATTCTTCGGTTTCGAAAACATCTCCATGTTTCTCCTTTTCATATCCAAAAATGAATCTAGCTTCATCAAGTTCTTCAAAGTAAAATTTCAGATGTCTGAATTTTTCATTACTGTCTGAAACTAGAATGCCTTTAACTTTCACTCTTTTGAAACCCTTTTGTATCTTAAATGCTTGATCTTCAGTTGCTAAAATGTTTCTTAACCAATGAGCTTTCTTACCTCTTGCAATATAAAAAGTCAATTTTTCTGTATAGAACCTAAGAGCTAGAACTGGTGTAGTTCTCCTTTTTCCTGTTATCCTTCCTCTTGTATGAACTAGAACTATTGTTTTACCCATTCCAAAAAGAGGAAGAAGGTAAATTCGATATAGGAAAATAACAACTCCATTCATTATCTTATTGAATCTATGAAAACTCTTAGTTCTCTTTCTATGTCTTGCAACAATAGATTTTTCCCCAAGTTTAAATTTCTCTGACAACTATTTCCCCTCATTTTGTTATTCTTTTAATTATTTCTTCTGGATTTTTTACAAACACTTCCTCAAACATGCTTCTGGGAATCCCTGCTCCTAAAGCTGTTTTTTCCCTCAAACTTTCACTTATGAAATCTCTAGGTTGATGAACGTCTGTATTCAAAATGAGTTTTGCTCCAGCTTTCATTGTTAAATCAGCAACTAATCCATCTACATGGTCTGTAATAGCAACAGCATAAAGCCCTCTAACAATTAACCTTCTAATATGTTCTGCTGGCATCAAAGCTCCATCAGAAAGTAGAGTATGATTGTGAAAATCAGTCAATTTCATAGTTGATTTATTGTATTATGATTATTTCAAATTTGTGCTAAAAAATAGAAAAGAAAATGAAATTTAGGAAAGCAATTCTTCAAGTTGATCTACTTTAGAACTTAAATAGCTAATTCCTTTATTCCAAAAATTTGGATCATCTAAATCTATACCTACCTCTTCTAACATTTCAGTTGGTGTTTTAGAACACCCAACAGATAGAAGATTAGTGAATTTGGGAACAAATTCTTCTCCCTCTTCTAAATACATCTGATAGAGGGCTATAACTAGAAGATTGGACATATTGTAAGCATAGACATAGAAAGGTACATGGATGAAATGACTTACTACACTCCAGTAACTTGCATAATCTTCTTTTATGTTAGTCATAGAATTTCCAAACATCTTTTGCATTTCTTCAACAAAGATTTCTTTGTAATCTGTGCTAGTAGGTAATTTCTCTTTCATTAAATCATGAATCCTACTTTCAAAATGATAGAAAGCATTCTGTCTATGAGAAGTTGAAAAATTACCTTCAATGTGATTAGCCAATAAGGAGATTCTGTCTTCCTTTGCTAAGTCTTGTTTCATGAGATAATCGAAAGCAATCATCTCATTGAAAACAGAAGCTATTTCAGCCACTGTAAGAGAAGAATCTACGTTTGTAAATGTTTGAGTTTGTTGAATGTAATAATGGTGTATAGCGTGCCCTAATTCATGAGCTAATGTTAAGACAGACTCTATATCGTTAGTGAAATTGACGAATACGAACGGATATTTCATTTGTTTTCCATAACTACAAAAAGCTCCTCCTTGTTTGCCTTTCCTTGGAGTAACGTCTATGTGTTTCCTCTTGTATACTTCATCAACAATTGTAGCAAATTTAGGGTTGAATTGTTTATTAGCTGTTTTTACAAGTTCGATCCCTTCTTCGTAAGTATATTTTTTATTTACTTCACCAACGGGAGCATACAAGTCTGACATTCTTAATTCAGATAAATCTAGAATCTTCTTCTTCAAATTGTAGTATTTTTCTACAACATAATTGCTTTCAGAAGTAACTTTTCCTAATGTTTTTACAGCTTCATTACTAACTTCATTCTCTACATTCCTTAATGAAATTGGATTCGCATAATTCCTTCGTTTATTTTCTATACCCCAATCTTTCATTACATTGTTATAAATATGGGTAAAAGCAAGTTCATTTTTCTCAAATTCTGAAACTAAGGTCTTTAGTGCTCTGTATCTAACATCCTTATCCTTATTGTACATGAAAGCAAAAAGTTCTGATCCTGTGTAAGTTTTAGTTTCACCTTCATATTCAAATTCATAAGTGAAACCACTTTCTATTTCATTGTACAATTTTATGAAACCGCTCTTTCCAGTTATATTCTTCATCAGAATTATCTGTTCTTCCTTTTCAGAAAGTTGATGTGGTTTTTGCTTTCTGTTGAATTCTAGATCATGTTTATAATTTTTTAATTCAGGAGATGCTGAAAGTTCCTTATATTTCTCCTCAGGTATTGTGTTGAGTTCAAGATGGAAGAAAAGGGTTAGTTCATTGATTT
>JAUWEG010000088.1 GCA_030608385.1 Candidatus Heimdallarchaeota archaeon | reverse complement strand
TTTGAATCCAAGTCGATCATTAATGGAAAGCATTGGGGCATTAGTTGTTGCATTTCCTGTTGAAATGATATTTGCTTTTGGAAATTCTTCCTTTATCTTTAGCAACATCTCAGCTTTCAACCATTTTCCAAGACCACGACCACGATACTTTTCTTGTACACCAGTGAGAAGTTGTTCGACAATAGTCTCCCTTTCAGGTCGGTATTCCATCTCAGTTAACCCTGATATATCCCCATTCGGTTCTACGGTATAGAAAGTTATATGCTTTCTTCCAAGCGCTTCTCTTCGTTTTTCTGTATCTCTGAAAAGTTCAGGAGTATAAACAATATCGTTCACATCGAGATCTCCAAGAGGCTGTTGATTAAGTGTCTCAGTATATACTGTGCAATACTTCTCAAGAATATCATCAGGGATGGAATAGACTAGCTTAAGTTCTGTATCTGGAGAACGCTTAGAACCTTCCACTGCCCATGTTTCAACCATACTCCATTCTACTTCTTCCAACTTTAAACGATTCTCAACACCAGATAGAGCAGTTTGAGCACCAATTTCCTTTAGAAAAGCTTTTCCATCTTTTTCATCTGAACCTGAAATTAGAATAGAATGGTTTTTCTTCTTTCCATATTCACATATTTGTTTCAGTACTATTGTTTCAATTCCTTTGTTCCGATATTTTTTCAGAAGAACTAAATCAAATTGTAGTAAATGCTTATTGCCCTCATAAGATGCTGATGTTTCTCGGAATCCACCGTAAACAACTCTACCTACAAATTTGTTTGTCGAACTATCAATAATAGCAGAGAATTGGAAATCAAATTCAGGATGATTTACTTGCATCTTCAAAGATTTTTCTGTGGATTCATCATCAACAAAAGGATCATCAGGATTTGCTTCAGAATGTCTAATTTTTCTATACTCATGATATAGATTCCAATCTTCTTTTGTATAATTCAACAAGTTAGCTTGTTCTACTTTGATTTGGTTAATATCAAATTTCTCAGTCATAATACTCGATCCTCGTTACATATCTTAATATGTGAAATACCATCATTTCACACTTATGTAGTTAATCAAATAAATTAAATCAGTTTTCTATATTCTCATATCTATCCAATTTTCTATCTTTGTAAGAGCTTGAGTACAGCCTTCATCTAACATGATTACATGACCCCCCTTTACCTATTATAGCAATGCTTTGATACCTAGAACTGATTGAAGAAGTAATTTGTTCTATGCCTTTTGTTGATACAGCTCTATCATTTTCACCATGAACAATTAATATGGGTTGACTAATGTTTCCCAGAATCGGATTAAGCTTATCTAGTAATTTTGCAATTTCTACAAGACTCTTCACAGGTATTTTCTTGTAAGCCTCCCAATTTTGTAATGAGAGGTCACAAAGGTAGATAAACCAAATTAAGTATATTACTTTTATCCTCTTAAATTATCTCTTGTTTTTGAAAAATATATTTAATCTAGCAATTTTATACTATTGATTGAATGCTAACAAATGGTAGTAAAACTAATACTCTTATTTCAGAAGCTGTTGGAAAAATAAGGAATAAAAATACAACACCAGCAGATTTCAGAATAAATCTTAAGCGAATTGGTAGTTATTTAGCTTATGAAGCTTCAAAATTTTTAGAGACAGAAGAATTATCAACTGAAACACCTTTAGGAATAGCTTACTTCAACAAAATCAAGAATAACATTGTCATAATTACAATCTTAAGAGCTGCAGTACCTATGTCAGAGGGAGTTTTAGAAGTACTGAACAGAGCTAAGGTTGGTATAATTTCAGCAGCAAGAGGGAAACAACTTCAGGACGATGGAAAGGATTTTCGAATTGATTCTATGTATTCCAATATCCCGATTCTTGAAGGTAAAAATGTCATAATTGTTGATCCAATGATTGCAAGTGGTTCTACATTGACATTTACACTCAAAGAAATCGAAAATAAAAAACCTCTCAA
The DNA here is from genome assembly GCA_030608385.1 of Candidatus Heimdallarchaeota archaeon. Taxonomy (GTDB): domain Archaea; phylum Asgardarchaeota; class Heimdallarchaeia; order Heimdallarchaeales; family Heimdallarchaeaceae; genus UBA460. The sequence goes on along the minus strand of JAUWEG010000088.1, from coordinate 7,935 downwards.
AATAATCGTGCTTTGTGCGATTGCATCTCAATTTGGTATAGAAAGAATTCAGGAAGAGTTTCCAGAAGTAATCATCCTAGTTGGTGCAATCGACAAGGAACTTAATAAGAAGGGATACATTGTTCCTGGTTTAGGAGACGCAGGAGATAGAGCATTCAATACATAAAAATATATCTCAGTAGGAGAACTAAAATGGAAAATTCAGAAACAGAATTAAAAGAACAAAAACAAAGAAACTTATTATCGTCTATCAAAGAATTTAGTATTCCATGGAAGAAATTTCTAAGTCCGAATTTGCTATTTTTAGTATTATGGGTTGGTTCCCTTCTATACATGTTTATATGGGCACCAGCTAAACAACCAAGTGATCCAGGCTTTGGAGATTTTAACTTTGTTTACGGTAAAACTAATCCACTAGAGTGGAGCATTTTTATGATTGTAGGACTCTGGGCTTTACTTTACGCTGCAATACTCTTTATAGAAAGTAGAGAAAGATTCATTCCTGCTTGGCCCTTTGTATTAGTGGCATTTGGGCTAGGAATGTATGGGATGATGCCATACTTCGCATTAAGAGGAGTAAAGAAGGAGAACCCTAAGACTAAAAAAACATGGTTCACAAAAATATTTGATTCACGCACCTTAGGTATTATTTTGTCTGAACTTACTAGGGCAATTGCAATGTACGGGATAATTGCAGCTAGTATCTATGGAAAATGGGGTGTGTTTGCAGATAGTTTTCTAAATGTTCGGCTCATACAAGTGATGACAGTAGATTTTGCATTGTTAACCTTGTTCTACCCAATAATTATTTGGAGCGACATGAAGAGAAGAGAATGGAAGAATTTGAAACTCTTTATTTTATTCTGCGTTCCTTTATTTGGTGGTTTGCTTTATCTAACAATAAGACCCAGATTACCAGAAAAATGAACTCTTGCGATGGCATGAGTCCTCTATTTTTTATTTCAATCGGTTAAAATCAAATTTATAAGTCTCTTATGTCGAATAACCAAGACTATGAAAATTCCACTACAAAAATATTGGGAGGTACAGAAGAAGTACCTAGCGCCTTTCAAGAGAAGAGTGTTATTGTTAGCTTTCCTATTAAGTAGTGGAACTGTTCTGCTAATTTTCTCTCCTTTAATCATTGAGAGATTCATCGATTTAGCGACCAGAGGTTTTCCAATTCAAGACATAAATGTGTTTTGGGTGGGAAAGCAGATTCCTATTGTAAGTCTAAATTCAACTAATCGGGCGTTAATCTTGTTAGCAGCGGCATATATCGTTCTGATGATTATACAACAATTGATTACTTTAGGATCAGTTTATTTGAGTCAAAATCTTTCATGGTCAGCAACAAACATGCTTAGATTCGATTTAACCAAACATTGTGTTAACTTAGATATGACATTTCATAATGAACATAAACCTGGAGAGATGATTGAAAGAATTGATGGTGATGTAAACACCTTAGCTACTTTCTTGTCACAATTCTCTGTTCAGTTAGTTACTTCTTTACTCGTAATCATAGGATCTCTTGCAATATTATACACTAAACATTGGATAATAGGAATTTCATTTACAGCCTTCACAATTTTAGCAATAATTGTAATGTATGTTCTTAGAAACTTTTCAGTTAAAGCCTGGGAAAATCAAAGACAAACAAGCGCAGACATGTATGGAACCATAGAAGAAAGCTTGAGTGCAATAGAAGACATCCGTGCTAATGCAGGTGTGAAAAATGTCATGCGTAAGTTTCATGATGCATCTAGAAAGGATTTCAAAGCTTTTCGCAGAGCTTTATTTCGAGGTCAAGTCTTTGTAATGGCTATATGGGTAGTTATCGCTATCATCAATACACTGATTTTCGCTCCAAGTATTCCTTTGGTTAAAACTGGTGTGATATCATTAGGTACAGTATTCCTAATTCAAATATTTGCGGGAATATTGCTTCGACCCATATTTGTTATTACAAGACAGATGCAAGATCTTCAAAGAGCAGGAGCATCGATTGACAGAATCAATAAATTGTTTGAGATTGAAACAAAGATTCAAGATATTGGTAAAGAAAAAATATCTCCTGGTCCCATAGCAATTGAATTTGATAATCTAAGTTTTGCCTATAATGAAGATGATTATGTTCTTAGTAATATTTCTTTCAAACTTGAACCTGGACAAACATTGGGGATTGTTGGACACACAGGTAGTGGAAAAACAACAATTTCCAGACTTATCTTTAGATTATATGATACTAAACAAAGTGATGGAAATATTAAATTAAATGATACAAAAATTGCTGATTTATCACTTCTGGACTTAAGGGATAAAGTTTCTTATGTAACACAAAATGTGGAGTTGTTCCATGCTTCGGTTAGAGAAAATGTAACATTATTTGATAATAGAATACCAGATATTCGCATAGAAGCAATTCTGCTTGATATTGGTCTAGGAAATTGGTTGGAGAAGCTCCCAGAAGGTTTAGACACAATTATTTCATCTAGTGAGCAAGGAATTTCTGCAGGTGAAGCTCAACTGTTAGCTTTAGCTAGAGTATTCATTAAGAGCCCAAATTTAGTTGTCTTAGATGAAGCTTCATCAAGATTAGATCCTGCTACAGAGCATTTACTTGACCAAGCAATAGAAAAATTGCTTATTAATAGAACAGGCATATTGATCGCCCATCGGCTAGCAACTCTGGAAAAAGTTGATGATGTTCTGATTATCGATAAAGGGAAAATAATCGAATACGGAAAAAGAGAGGAGCTAGCAAATGATACTAAATCAAAATTCTATCAGCTGCTACAAACTGGAGAAATTGAGGAGTTGTTGAAATGAAAGTATTAAGGTTATCTTGGAGAATGTTGCGTTATAAACCAGGATTGGTTTTTGCAGGATTTCTCTCAGATATATTGTTCTTCCTTCAACCCTTAGCAGCAGCTATAATAGCTCGAGAGATTTTCAACCAACTAGAGGGGGTAGCAGGTTGGAATATAGGAGTCAACATCTGGGTTTTAGTACTTCTAGTTCTTCCTCTAACCCTAACTATGCGACTGGTTGGAGATTTTGTTTTCATTTTCACAATGTGGGTCTTCATTCTAGCTAGTAGAGTACTAATTAGGAGAAATATGTTACTTGGAATCTTCAAGAAACCAGGAGCTGTTGCACTTCCTGATTCACCAGGAGAAGCTGTTTCCAGATTCAGAGGAGATATAGAAGAGGTTATGTGGTTTGTGTATCACCTTACATCCTTCTTTAGCTTAGGTATCTTTACAGGAATATCCTTCTATCTTATGGGAGACATCAACTGGAAGGTAACAGCATTTGTAAGTATTCCATTTATGTTTATGATGATATTGGTTTTCTTTACAAGACCAATTTTTACAAGGCTAAGAAAAGATCGTCGAAAAGCTGCAGGCGCAGTAACACGAACAATAGGAGAAATCTTCAGATCAGTCCAATCAATTAAGGTTGCAACAGCTGAAGATTATGTACTAGATTATTTTGGTGAGATTAATAGAAAGAGAAAAATAGCTGAAGTAAAAGATGAACTCTTCCATCGTTTAATTCATGCCATTTACTATGTTACAGTCTATTTGGGAATAGGTACAATACTGTTGCTTGTTGGAAATAACATGCAAAGTGATTTGTTTTCAGTAGGTGATTTAGCATTTTTTGTTGTGTTATTAGGAGAACTTGGAGAATTCGTTTGGGACATGGGAGACATGGTTCCAAGATACGTGCGTACTAAAGTTTCACTTGAGAGGATGTTTAAGCTAATAGAAAGTGAAGATTCTGAAATAACAGAATTTAATTTAGTTAGGCACGGTCCGATCTATATCAAAGAAACATATCCTAAAATACAAGCGTTGAATATTGAAGAAGAAAATAAGTTGGTGAATTTTGAAGTAAAGAATCTATCTTATACTTATCCAGATTCAGATAAAGGCATCAAGGATGTTAGTCTTTCATTAGCTAAAGGATCGTTTACAGTAATCACAGGTAGAATAGGTTCTGGAAAAACTACTCTCTTACGAACTTTAATTGGTTTACTACCAAAGGATGAAGGAGTGCTACTGTGGAATGGGAAGGAGGTTGAAAAACCAGATGAATTCTTTGTGCCACCAATAACAGCTTTTACATCTCAAGTTCCACGTCTCTTTAGTGAAACGGTTAAAGATAATATACTAATGGGATTACCTGAGGAATCTGTCGATATTGAAGATTCCTTGAAATTGGCAGTAATTGAAAAGGAAGTTTTAGATTTCGAGAAAGGCTTGGATACACTAATTGGTCCGAAAGGTGTCAAACTATCAGGAGGTCAAAGACAACGATTAGCGGCAGCAAGAATGTTTGCAAGAGATTCAGAAATATATATTTTTGATGATCTATCAAGTGCTCTTGATGTTGAAACAGAACAAAAACTCTGGAAAAGAGTTTTTGACAGAAGTGGAGTATCAACTTGTTTAGCTGTCTCCCACCGCCCCATAGCACTTCGAAGAGCTGATAATGTTATTGTATTGAAAGATGGAAAAATAGATGCTCAGGGTACATTAGACGACTTATTAGAGACAAGTGAAGAAATGAGAAGGTTGTGGGAAGAAAAGATTGTTAAAACAAGAGCAGATTCCTTTACTACTCAAACAGATTAAAAAAATAATTGAAGGGGATTCACCTAATTACAATCTTCTTTTAAAGAAATTTAATATTGTCTTGAATGAACGAATTCGGAATTCTTGATCGGTGAAACCACCGTGACCAATATCGGTATGTTCTACATACTCAAAGGTTTTTTCTCCTTCAGTTCCTTCTTTCCAACCTAGCTCCAACATTTTGTCTTTATAGATTCTTGCTTGGGTTATTGGACAGCGTGGATCATGAGTCCCATGAACAATTAGTAGAGGTGTCTTTAGATTTTCTACAAAATGAATTGGAGAGCGTTTCTTGTAAAGATCCCCTTTTTCATCAGGTTTTCCAAACATCATATGAAGATAGTATTTGAAATGAGGCATGCTTTCGTCATATAGCTTCTCCCAGTCTGTTATACCAACGCTTGCCGCACCAGCTTTCCAAATGTCTGGTTTCTTTACAGTAGCCCAAAAGGTCATATATCCACCATATGAACCACCAAAGATACCTATTCTACTAGAATCAACATAATCTAGGGTTTTAAGATAATCAACGCCTGCAACAACATCAATGAAATCGCCACCACCTATATCTTCGACGTTTAAGTCTTGAAAATCTCTACCATACCCTGTTGAACCGCGAAAATTAGGTTTGAGAATAACGAAACCATTGTTGACAAGTATCTGATCAAACATACTGAAATTGCGGAAATATTGACTAGTGGGACCACCATGTACTTGTACTAGTGCAGGTAATTTCTTTCCCATTTCGATATTTTTTGGTTTGTAAAGTACAGCACCTATGGTTAGATTGTCTGTTGATTGATATTCAACATAATCGTCTGCTACAAAGAAATCAGGATTTAAATCACCAAGATGAGGAGATATAAGCTCTTCAATCTTATCCTCATTCAAATCATACTTAATTAACTTACTTGGGCTTGTAGATGAATTTAAGGTTATCATCAATGATTCGTCATTTTTCGTTATTGCACTTCCAGAAGCAATCCCTGGAGGAAAATCAAGAATTCGTACATTACCAGAATCTAAATCATAAATTAAGGGAGAGATTGTAGCCTTAGAATTTCTAATACAGACCAAAAAATTGTCATTCTTTGATAACTTTCCAGAATATTCTTGATACCTACCATCACCAAACCATTTAATTTCATCTGTATCTAAATTATAAATGCCTGCTCTAGAATTCCCTTCGAAATCAGAAGTTACAGCAAGCAGTTTTCCATCCTCAGAAATATCTGTTACGCCATCTCTAGAACCTACTTTCAAACTTAAGAGCTTTCTTTGATTTGAACCGTCAGGTTCCATAATCCAGATATCACCATTTTGGAAATTTTCTGTATCATTATATCCAAAAACAATGAAGTCATTCTGGGGACTCCATAAAGCTCCTATGACAGGTCTTGGATAATTGGTTAATTCTTTAATTTCTTTAGTTTCAAAATCAAGACTAAATAAATTCATTTGTCCATTTCTAGTGGAGCGAAAGAGTAATTGTTTTCCATCGGGGCTTGAATGAGCAACATGTTCCTGGAATAAAGGTGTATTGGTTAGTTGTTCAATTTCCTTTGTTGTTAAATTAAGCAGATAAAGATCGTGTTTTTCATCACCATCTTTATCCTTTGCGAAGATAATACCATTATTATCTCTAGTCCACAGATAACCAGACCTAAGTGCTCTTGGTACTTCGCCATTACTAATTTGTTTATAGTCACCAGAGGATAGATTCATTACATAAAGCTCAATTCTCCCCGTAATGTCCCAATAAAAAGCAAGTTTATCCTTTGAATGGTTTAATGAGGGCATATAAAACTGTGGAATTCGAGCTAATTTTTCAATCAAATCATCTGACATAAGAAACCATCTCGTTTTTTTTAAAAGTCTTTACTATTTATATACAACTATTTTACGGAAAATGTACACCTTATGGTCACAACTTGTGTTGTTTCTTTTTAAATATAGAAGAGAGTATTTGCATGGAACAAGTAAAACAAAGTGAATAAAATGGGAAAAACAATAGTAAAAGAAGACGAAGAAATCGAACTAACCCATGTTGATGGTGATTTAGAAGTTCAAGATGGAGCTACAATTGTTGTTCCAAAAAGTGCTGAAAGATTAACTGTTGATGGTAGGTTACTTAGTAGAGGAGATATCATAATAAAAGGATCTGTTTCTGCAGAAGAGATTAGACATTCCAATGGATATCTTGAGATTGAAGGTGATGTTAAAGCTCAAGAAGTTAAAGTTCATAGTAAAGGTGTAAGGAATGGTTCTGTACTAGAAATTATTGGCTCGTTAGAATGTAATGAAGCAGAGATAGAAGGAGCCTTAGAAGTAGAAAAAAATCTTTCTTGTGATGATTTGGAGATAAATGGATCTTGTGTTGTACATGGTGTTGCACAAGTCAATAATTACGAAATAAATGGTTCCGCTAAACATGGAATGGATTTAAGTGCTGGTGACCTAGAAGTCAATGGATCACTAAAAGCTCAAGCTAATGTTACTGTAAAAACTGAATTTCAACTATCTGGTTCTGCTAAAATTGGGGGAATATTAGAAGCTCCTGAAGTTGATATAGGCGGGTCTTTATCCTGTTATGAACTCAGATCAAATTCTGTTGAAATTGGAGGAGCAGCAAAGATAGAAACTTCAAAAATCGAGAAAGAATTGAATGTTGGTGGCGCTTTCAAATGCACAGGAAACATGGTAGCCCCTACAGTAAGCTGTAATGGAGCTTGTGGTTTTGGTGATGAATCAGTAATTCAGAATCTAGTAATAAATGGTTCTACCAAAGTTGGAATCAATTTCAAATTTGATACTATCAAAGTCAATGGTGCCTTTAAAATGGGTGACAATGCAACTGGTAATGAACTAACTGTTAATGGTTCTTGTGGAGCAGAAGGAAATCTAAAGCTTGAAGGAGATTTACAGATCAATGGATCTTTATCAGCTTCCACTCTTGAAGCTAATGAGATAAAGATTGAAGGTAGCATGACCACCGATGAAGCTATTGCCAAATTTGTTTATGTAGGAGAGAATTCTAGAGTAAGAGGAATTCTAAGAGCTGATACTGTGGAAGTTGATGATGGGGGACGTGTAGATCACATCATAGCTGATAAAGTCAAATTAGGTGAAGATACTAGAATTGGAAAATTAGAAGCTAATGATATTGATGCTGACCCATCCGCGAGATATAAATAATTTAAGCAAACCTTTCTGTTAAAAGATTGGGCTTCGATTTTTTGAGGCCTAATCTTTTTAATGTACAAAATTCAAAACAAATCGGTGAATTAAA
>JAUWEG010000091.1 GCA_030608385.1 Candidatus Heimdallarchaeota archaeon | reverse complement strand
TTATATTTTCCGTGAATTATGAGCTCTAAATCATTCTTTGTCACAATTCCCTTATTTAGAAGGAAAGAAAATTCTTCTTCACTAAACAGAAGAGCATGTCTTTTCATCATATCTAGTGCTGCATGATCCCTTCCTCTCTCTTTAATGAAATTGACTTGATATTGCCATAAGCTGTTTATTGAAACTTCCTTTCTTCTCAATGCATCTGCAGCAACCTCAGCTGCCATCTTTGCTGCTATCATCGCTGGGCCTATTCCAAATCCGTTTGTTGGTACAACTTGACAAGCAGCTTCACCTACAGCTAGAAATCCATACCAAACCATAGTTGTAGGTCTTCTGACTATTATATCTCCACCTCCACCACGTATTTTTTCATTTTCTACATTACTTTTAGAATTAATAAAATCATTAACAATTGCTTTAGGAGATCTATCAGAATATCCTTTTCCAACTCCCGATCCTACTTCTAGATGATTGTTATCTTCAAAGTTCAACCAACTGAAACCTTTCTCAAACCCATAGCGAAAGTATAGAAGATTTTTATCAATTGGTATATTTTTCCAATCTATTTTCCCATCAGTAACTTTGTGTAATTCTCGATATGCTTTAACTTTATCTTTTTTCTTTATTTCAACGTTTAAGTCCAATATTTCTATATTTTTAGCTAAAATCCTATCCTTACCTGAACAGTCAATAACAATACGAGCATTTTCTACTTGTTCCTCTTTAGTTTTGACTCCTACCACCCATTGTCCTCTTCCTATAGGTTCAACTATTTCAACACCAAAATTAAATTCTGCACCAGCTTTCTCTGCAAGTGCTACTAATCTTTCTTGGAATAATTTTCTATCTACAATCCAATAATCATGCTTGTTTAGATGAATAGTACTCTGGAAATCAGGAGATAGAATTACTAAATGGTCTCTATCATTCTTTCTTTCTTTGCCTTTAGGAGGCGGTATATTTGCGTAAGCAAAAGCTTTTTTCTCTACTGAATCACACCAATCATGTCCTAAGTTATCTTGCTTTTCTTTTTCAAATACTTTAATTTTAAACCTAGAATTAGCTAAATGAAAAGCTAAAACACACCCTGCTATTCCAGCTCCAACAATAATAATATCAGTTTGTTTTTGTTTTTGCTTTTTTTTGGACATAAGAGTTTGTAAACGTTAGTATTTTTTAGTTTTATCCAAAGACGGAAAATGGTGAAGTTAGAATAAAAATTCTAACAGAAATGTTAAACCAGCAACCAGTAGAGCTGCAGGGATGATCTTTATAGCATAGAAAATCTTATTTTCTTTCGAAACTGCTCCAAGGAAAAGTCCCAGAATAATCACTTCAACAAGAATTACAGAGATTGAGATAATATAAGCTGTTTGCATAGTTAATCCTGCTAATACAAAGAAAAATGGGCTAATTGCTATCAACGAGAATATAAATGGCGATAAACCATCTACAGCACCTATAACTATTGAAGTCCAGAAGTTTGCTTTGGATATCCGAGTGTTATTAAGATCAGCGACCATACTCTTTTCCAATTCTTTTCTCTCTCTAGTTCTTTCTGCTTTTTCAGTTAGATAGGCGATCCAAAAACCAGATACTCCCATAGCTATACTTGCACCAATACCAGAAAGAATGAGTTGTTCGGGATCCGCAAAGTTTCCAGCGATTAAAGATCCTAAGATTATTCCTAGTGCAGTAAGGGCGCCGTCAAATCCATTCATTACAAAATATCTGCGTAAAATGTTTTCTCCCTCAGTCATAGACAAGAAGTCTCTGATTTCACGAATGCTCTTCAATTTACCTTTTCCCTAAATTAATTCATTGATATTCCTTTATAAAATATGCTATTGATTTTTATTTGGTCTTCTGATGTTTTCTTCTAGATTTCTTCTTCCGACAAAAACTTCCATCACTTTCATCACTTTCAATCTACAGTCCAAAAATATTTTAATAATATCCTAACTTAAGTCAATGGAGGAGCTATTTAATGCAAGTTTTTTTCGACAAAACAATAGAAAGAGAATTTGAAAAAATATATGCTAAATTCAAATCAATAGAAATGTCAACAGACGAAGCTTATCGAGAGGATTTAGATTATCTTTCCAAACTTATAACCGTTTTTGACCCTTGTCCATCAATATGCACCAAAGATGATTTTAATTCTGCTGCTGTAGATGGGTCAGGAGCTGAAAGTATTGTTTCTCTGAATGATATTTCCATACATTTATTGACAGCTTCCTTTGCAGCTGATAAAACTAATTTCTCAATGGGAACAACAAGCAGAATAGATCAAACTCCTCCTGTTTGTACAAATCCAGAAGGGATTACAAGGTTAATATTGCTACGAGAAGATAAGAAGGAAGAGGTTTGGGAAGATTTTGAAGACTTTATTATATATAATTATGGCGAAAAGCTCATCGATGTTATTTTCAGAGTAATAAAAGATATCGTGGCAACAGCTTACAAAATGAGTAAACCTAATGATCCTCTTCCTAAATTAAATACTGAAGCTGACATCAAAATAGCCGCAATTAAGATTGGACTTAATCTCTCCAAAGAAAATTTTGATAAATATTCATCCTGGATGGTTTCTCCTCGTGCGAATGCTCCAAGGGGTTGGTTCGAGCAATATCGAGAGGTTCTAGAATATTCAATGTCTCATTCTCTTTTACAGTCTGACGTTCATTTCAAGTATCTGTTCATAGATGGTTCAATGAATATGCTGATGTCTCCAGGACAGAATCAACCACGTCTAGCTTCAAATTATCTACTGAGAGATATAAATCTAAAAGCTCTCCAGAAAAAAACTTGCGTTGTAGCAGTTAGTAAAACAACAACTTTTCCTTTTATCTACAGACTAGCTCAAGACATAGAAAAAGAATTAGGAGCAGAAAAAAAATGGTTCCTAAAAATACCTACTAAAAAAAGAGATGGTCACATATTAAATATTCTCAAGGATCGACCACATATTCCTCCAGCTTATGGGGTAACTTATCTGTTTCATTTCTCTTCAGAAATACCTGTATTGAGAATTGATTTTGATGAGAAATGGTGGTATGAAAATATTCATTCAACAGATAAGAAAATAGAAAAGACAAAAGAGGTTGCACTCTTTCAGGATATAGATTGGTTGGCAAGAGATGTTAGATATTTTGGATACTTCTTTGATCTAGCTTTTGCACACAACTCTACCATAGTTCGTTTTGCTGATAGAGATGAAGTAGCTGACCGATTGATTAATTATTTTGCATCAAAGGGTGAGAACCCCAAAATGTTTATACATCCAAGAAGAAGATTAGGACTAATGTGATAAGAGAAGGTGATATGAGTGGAATTAGATTTACCAGAGAGAATTGGAATTCTTGCAGAAGGAGATATTTCAACACTTAAAGTAGTATGTGCTGATATTAGATTTCAGATTGGAGAAATACTAATTATTAAACCAGTTGAAGGATATCAAGTATTTTTGTTTAGAGTAATGAACTACGAAAACATAATACGTAAAGGCCCAGATATGACAGATATTGCAGGAAATTTCTTGAACAATAGAGATGCGTATATCGCACGAATTGAATCTGACAAGTTCGTCAAAGTTCAAGGATTATTGATGGGTTATAGTGAATACAATGTTGATCAAAAGAAATGGGAATTTAAAAAACCTAGGATTCTCCCACCTCATTTCTCTGATGTTTATAGAGGAGCTGAGTGCTCAGAAGCCTTATCACTATTATTACAAGATGAGATAGGAAAGGATATTGAAATTGGACGATTATTAATTGGAACATCTTCAATGGATATACCAATCAAAATAGATTTAGATTCTCTTCCTATGCATGTACAAGTTGCAGGAACCACAGGTGCAGGTAAATCCTTCTTCATGTTAACTTTTATCACCTCTGCTCTAAAGAGTAACTTAACAAAATGGGCTAAAAATGAAGATATAAGAAACAAAGTTTCAGTTTTTATGGTAGATGTTCACGATGAATATATGCGAGGATTACCTTTTCAGAATAAACAACATGGTATTATGGATATAGCTGATGCTACTCTGAAAGGAGGAAATGATCAATTTGATGCAATATTTGCTGATAAATTCTACTTAACAAGAGAGCTTGAAGCTATACCTACAGAAATGCAAAAAATCGCTAAACCCATTAGATTCAGGCGTGAGGATCTCTTTGTTAGTGATATCACTTCTGTCATGTTCGTATCTGATCAAATGGTCGGATTCATGAACAGAGCTAGAGGTAGTGAAGAAGACTGGATCACAAAAATAGAGAAAATGGATGAAGCTGAAGATTTGGGTTTTGCTAAAGGAACAAAAAACGCAGTACAACGAAGATTATATCCAATCATTAAATCACCCATTTTCACAGAAGATGAATTTAGTGATTTAGCTGAGATAGTATATAATCTTGAACAAGGACACTTCTATAATTTTAGTACAGCTTTACTCTCTTCAAATGAACAGTTTGTTGTGATTACTATGATTGCGAGGACACTCTTCTCTGTTCGTCAATCTTTAATGTCCTCAACTAAATGGAGTCAATTCAAAGAACAGGTTTATTCAAAATTACCTAGGAAGATTGCTAGTGAGCTTTTGGGTGATTCACCCAACTCAAAATATTCTATAAAAGATCTTTATGTAGAAGGAAAGAAAGGCAATGATTTTGTGATGAAAAATATCAAGGATTTGCCAATAGTGATGATAACAGTTGAAGAAGCTCCTAGTATTCTAGGCTCTCAAATGTCAAAAGAAGGGAATATTTTCATTGATATCTCTAGACAAGGAAGGAAATTCAGAATTGGTCTGTTATTGATAACACAGAATATTTCTTCAATGGAACCCATAATACTAGCTAACACAAATACTGAATTGAACATGATGCTTGGAAATGAAATCGAAATCAAGCAAGCAATAGTAAATGCGAGTAATAATATAGCTGGGTATGAGAACGAATTCAAGGTTTTAAGTAGAGGAGAAGCGATTCTAACTAATTCTCTGAAAAATATTCCTCTGCCAGTAAAAGTAAGTAATGTACCACTGTATATTGAAGAAGAACTCCCCTTCTTTACAAATCCATTTGAGATACTTAAAATTAAGAAGACTAGAACAAAAGCTACAGAAGTTCCACTTTAAAAGGTGAAAATATGGTAAAGATTCTACATATATCAGATACACATGTATCTCATCGTAAATTTAGAAACGTTAAAGATTCATGGAAAATACACAATAGAGTTACTTGGATAGAAGAAGATTATTGCTTAGGGTTTAAACAAGCATTAGATATAGCAGCTGAAGTGAAATGTGATTACCTAGTTCATTCAGGTGATTTTTTTGATATTCCAGTAGGAAGAAATTTTTCTGGACCTTCGGAATATTCTAGAACATTCGCAATAACAGCTTTGAAAAAATTTTTCGAGAAAACTGAGTTTAAAATCCCTCTCTTAATTATAGATGGAAATCATGGTACTTATCTGACTAGGAATTATTCAACAATTGAGTTCCTCCAAGCAGCTTTTCCCAATAACATCCATATCTTCACTAACTATCAATTGAAAAATGCAATAAGGAATAACACACCTCTAACTCTAGAATTTGATGACGTAAAATTCTTTATGTTTCCATATCTTAAGTTTGGAAGATTAGAAAACTGGGCACAAGAATATGAGAAATGGTTACAAAACAATCAACAACCAGACCCTGAGAAAATATCTATAGCTGTAGCACATGGAATGGAAAGAGGTATGGATTTACATGAACTTGTCCTGAATTACAAGTATGATTATGTAGCTCTAGGTCATGATCATCAGCAAAGAAAAATCAAGAAAAATGCTTGGCAATGTGGAAGTAGTGCAAGGTATACTTTTGCAGAAAGAAATCAAGTAAAGGGAGTATTAGAAGTAGATATTGAAAAAGGAAAGGATTCAATAGTGAAAACAATCAAAATTGAGTCAGTACGCTCTATGAAACAAATTGACTATACTCTTAATACTGATTTAACAACAGTAGGGTTTGAAAAAGAAATAAGAAATAAAATTGCAGAGTTTAAGAATAAATTTTATGGTGATAAAGCTGTTAGGCTAAAAATAAAATTTGATGGAGCAGTGTTATTATCTAATTGGTGGGGAATGGAGGATATCCTGAATGAGATTCAAAAAGAAGTATTTACTGATAAGTATAACATACTTGAATTTAGATGGGATACTGGTGAAGTAATCAAGAGAGCCCCTGTAAGTCTTCAGAAAGGAGCTAAACTATATGATTACTTAATTGAAGATCCCGTTATTGATTTTGAGAAATATATTCGTTCTTTAAGCTTAGAGAACGAAAAACAGGCAAAACAGCTAATTGAAATTGGAGCTAAAATCATTGAAGAGGTATTCTCATCGGCGATGACTAGTACAATTGAGGAGGAAGAGGTGGAATAGATGAGAATTCTGTGGCTTAGGGCTGAAAATTTCAAGTGTTACAATAATATTCGTGTCCCCGCACAAGGGATTCTGCCTCAAGGACTTCTATTCGTTGAAGGTGAAAATTCCACTGGTAAATCTAGCTTGTTCGATGCAATATTCTATGCTTTTTTCTATGACCCAACTACTACTAAAGAACTTGGGACTAAGGATGATTTAATTAGAAGAGGATATTCTGAAACGGATGTTGAAGTTGCATTTGAATTAGATGATAAATGTTACATTATTCGTCGTTCCCATAGTAAGAAATCAGCTGTTCAAGCTTTTCTTATAAGAATCGATTCAAAAGATGCTATGGCTGGAAATGTTTCTGGTAAACAAACAATTTGCACTGGAGTACCTGATGTAGAAAAGAAACTCACGGATCTTCTAAATATTAACAAAGAAAAGGCTTTGAATACGATCATAGTGAGACAAGGATCCGTTCAAGCTTTAGCAGAAGCTAAAGGAGCTGAATTAAGAAATATTATTTATGAACTCTTCCAATTGGATTATTATAGAGATAAAGCACTAAGTCTTGTAAAAGATAAGAAAAACATTTTTGAAAACCAGAAGCTTAAACATATCATTCAAAGAACAACAGAGAATATTTTGCAGGAGATTGAAGAGAAAAAGGAAAATATAGAAAAAGCTAAAGAAGATATGCTTGGTTTTGATGAAAAAATAGAACTATTACAAATTAATGCCAGTCAATTTCCAGAAATAAAGGAAATCCAAAAAATTGATGTGCTTACTGGTAGAACAAAACAATTAGATTCAATTATAAATAAGAAACTGCAGAATATATCTGAAACGGGAGAAAAATTTTCACTAAAGATTCCAATTGAACTTAAAACTATAGAATCAAAAAGTAATGAATTTGAAAAACAAATTAAGGATAATGAGATTAAACAGAATAAAATACAAAAAGAAATAGAAAAACTCGAAGAGGAACGAAGAGTCATCGATATAGATCTTGGAAACTTTAACAAGAGGAAGAAAAGCTTGGAAACTATTGCTGAAAAAGGTGGTCAACCAAAGTGTGATGTTTGTGAGCAAGATATCCAAGAAGAAAAATTCAATGAACTATTGGAAAGGTCAAAGCGCTCTATTCCTGCTCTTACTAAAGGAATTTCAAAGAAGGAAAACTTGATCAACGCAAAGAAGACTGAAATAAAGACTATTGATCAATCTATATTCAAAATAAGACAAAATTCTGTAAAATTAGAAGAATTAATTAAGGATTTAGGTGAACTAAAAGGATTTACTTCTGATAAAGATAAATTATCTTCAGAAATAACTGAATCTCTTAAGAGCTACGCTGTGAAAAGTTTAGACGAAATGGCCAAGAAATATAAATTAAGCAATTTTGAAGAGCTTTTTGATCATGTAAAAACAATAGATGATGATATTAATAGAAGCACAGTTCAAAAAAAGCACATTAAGGAATCCATCAATAAAGATCATTCTACAATTGATAAACTCAATAATCAAATAAAGGAAAATAAAGAAAGAGAAGAAAAAACTGCTCAAATTGACTTAGAAATTGCATTATTAAATGAAGTTCAAACCTATGTTGAGAAATTCATTGTGGAAGATCTTATTTCTAATAGAATGCTAGCAAATATACAACATTCAACAAGAGGATACATCTATCTATTCACACGCGGGAGATATTCTGAATTATACTTGGAACCAACAAAAACAAAGACTCTGAATATGAGTATAAAAGATGAAGTATTGGGGTTCGTTAAAAGTCAAACTCTACTGTCAGGAGGAGATAAAGCAGCTATTGGTTTAGGGTTAAGAATTGGGATTAGCGAGCTTTTAAAGAGAATCAGACCTCTCAAAACCTCACCTTATCAACCTCCAAAGATGGATATTCTTGTTCTAGATGAACCTTTGGGATCTTTGGATGATGCAAGAAGAGCCAAAGTAATAGAAGGACTCGTAGCGGAAGAGAAGTTTTCTCAAATATTCCTCATTACTCATACAAATATTAGGAAAAGATTCAAAGCTCCTATTATAACAATTCAATCAAACCCCTCAGGTAGTTTAGCTTCATTCTACGCTGCTCCAACTGAAATTGAAGAAGAAGCAGAAGAAGAATAAGTTGGTACAATGTAACAGAAGCTTTCACAAGATTTTTCAATAATGTCCATAACATTAGTTTAATGATACCAGGTACTCTACGACCTTTACCTAAAAAAGTAAAGGAAGTAAAAACAGCTGTTGATTTACTTCTTAGAACTGTAGATTTTGATATTGAGAATACAAAAGACATCTTTAAGGATAGTTCTCTTTATACTTTTGAAGAAATAAATTCACATTATATGAGAATTATTGATCAATATACTCAGATTAGACCTCTCACAAAAGATGCAGACAAGCTTGTTGATAAGTACGTCAATGATTACCTTCTGAATGAATTAGTTTATAGTCAATTTACTAAGTTGGAAATGAGAGAAAATAGATTAAAAAATGATATTCAGCGACTTGATACTGTATTGATGTCAAAAAGGAAAAAATACATTGAGGAAATGATCCCAAGATTTAAGGATGAAATATCTAGCAAACTCTCCTTCATGCAAGATTTATCTTTTGATGAAATTCTAGAAAAAGGCCAACTATATGGCGAAACCATAGGGGAGATAGTCAACAAAATTAGTGGAATCAGAGATGAGTACAACAAGTTATCATCTGGTTCTTTTGATGTTTCAGAGTTTTATTCTTACTTAGATGAAAGGTTAACTAAAGTAGAAGAACAAGTAACAGCTTATGATTTAATTTTGCGAACATGTAAGATGCAAATGCTTTCAGAAGAAGCTGAGATGTATATTGAAAATGGAAATGTAATAAACAATGAGTTTGAAGTGGAAGCTTCTAGTGAATTAGTCCTTAAGGGAGATGATTATGTTAACAAAGCTGCAGATAAACTTGAGGAAATGAAGCTTCTTAGAGTAAATCTCCCCAAAAGAGGTATATCTAAAGAATTTTCTACTAATTTTAAGAATCTCTCAATCACTTTTGAGGAACATAAGAAAAGTCTAGGAATTATTATTGAGAGTCTTCAAACAAAAACAATTCGGCTTTCTTCACAAATAGAAAGAATAAATGCTCTCAAAACGATAGCTGAATCTGATGGAGAGGAGATTTACGAAGTTATAGAAATGCTCAATATTAAACGTAAAGGCGCGTTTAAAACTAAAGTAGAGGAAGGTTTTCCTGTTTTTGAGCTTAGTCCTTTAGGGAAATTAAAGATGCCTTTAGGCGTTGAATTTACAACCCCAATGATAGAGGAAATTCTAACCGTTTTAGATGAAATCGAAGGAACAACTTACAAAGACGATATG